>CALCMJ010000158.1 GCA_937967615.1 uncultured Saprospiraceae bacterium | reverse complement strand
CAGAGTTTTTATACTCGCCTTTATAAGTTCTATAAAATTGTGCGGTAATATTTTTGTTGATAATCCTACAGCAATTCCCTCAACCCCTTGAGCAAGTACCATAGGGAATTTTACAGGCAAATTGATAGGCTCCTTCTTCCTTCCATCATAAGACAGCTGCCATTCCGTTGTCTGTGGATTGAACACAACATCCAAAGCAAACTTTGTAAGTCGTGCTTCTATATATCTAGATGCTGCAGCGGAATCTCCCGTTCTTGTATCCCCCCAGTTCCCCTGGCAATCTATCAAAAGATCTTTCTGACCTAAATTCACTAATGCAGCACCAATTGCAGCATCTCCATGTGGATGATATTGCATTGTTTGCCCTATAATGTTTGCCACCTTATGAAATCTCCCATCATCTATCATTTTCATAGAATGCAGGAGCCTTCTTTGCACTGGCTTAAATCCATCTTCTATTGAGGGCACAGCTCTTTCTAAGATTACATAGGACGCATAATCCAAGAAATATTCCTTGTACATCCCCTCTAATGATCCCTCTTTTATATTTTCTCCTTTTGCCATTTTATCTGCTTTCTTCTTACAAATCTCATATACGATAAATACCTAATGTATTACTCGCTGAAAAACATACGAAAATACATAATTCATAGGATTATATAAAAAAACTGAGGCCCAGCTTTATTAACTATTTCGTAAGAAGCAGCAAATAAAAGCTTAAAAGCGTTATAAAATTGAAATGTTCGCATAAATCCTGATAAATTTAATGGATGGATTTCGTATACAACTTTGACGAAAAGGATTTTATAGAGGCATGTGTCCGCAATGAAAAGTGGGCGCAACAGAAGATCTATGAAGATCACTACTCTATGATGTTCCCAGTCTGTATGCGATACGCCAATGATAAAGAGGAAGCACTCGACATCCTCCATGAAGGTTTTATTAAGGTTTTTAGGAATATTTCAAAGTACAACAGTGGTACTTCTCTCAAAGCCTGGATACGTCGGATAATGGTAAATACTGCCATTGATCTCTACAGAAAAAAAGCTCGGAAACGCACAGAATCTATTGATACCGCATATGGTGTCAGTTCACTAGATCCATCTGTGATTTCTGAAATGGCCGCTGAAGAGATAATGGATGCACTGCAGGAATTATCTCCTGCTTACAGAACAGTATTTAATTTATACATTATTGAAGGGTATTCACACAGAGAAGTAGCTGAGATTTTAAAAATTACAGAAAGTACTTCAAGATCAAATCTTGTAAAAGCAAGAAAGAAATTGAAAGAAATTCTCGCAATTAGAATGATACACAGAAATGACTAAGGACAGATTTGATAATATAATCAAAGATAAAATGGAATCCATGAGAATGGACTCCAGTAATAATGCCTGGGAGGATTTTAGCAAACGATTGGATTCTGAATTAGGACCGGAATATGAAAAAACAATCAATGATCAGCTTGACGCTGAAGTGCATACCAAAATGAATAACCTAAAGGTTTCATTTAAATCCTCCCACTGGCTTTTACTCAAAGAAAGATTAGAGACACAGGCGCTCTATATTCAGAATCTCTATTCCTCAAAGTCTTTTGAACTTGTAATCTTCCTTTTACTCTTGATTACATTTGCCCAGAAACTACCAGTACCTGTGTCACTTAATTTTGATAAAAAAATCATAGCACTCAATACTTCCATCCAAAAAATTAACCTTACACAGGTAAAGCCTATTCAAAGCATTAAGAAAAAACAAATTAATAAGAATATTGTAGGGACGCATTACGACATCGCTATCAATGCTCAAGAAGTAGCCCAGACCCAGAACACCTGGATAGCAGATGAATCAGCAACTACACAAAACATAAATCTTCTCGTTGACAATCCTCTTGCTCAAAGTACAAACTCTATCTCTACTTTGAATAACAGCAAGCAACAGAATGCATTAATTGAAATTCCTTACCTAGCATCCTTGAACATGGAACTAGATATTGCTACAAGGAATGACATAAATCCTAAACCTGAGAATCTTATCTCTGTGTTACCTGCAGAGACTCCTGAAGCAGAAGCGTGGCTATCCATGCAGGCTTCTTTTGATAATAACTTGATTAACACACCTATTGACCACCTATATAAAACCGCGCCTTATAGCAATTTAGCAGCAGGCTTTAGCGGTGGCGTAAATTATGACCTAAGAGCTGAAGGTGTAGAAATAGGCACTGGATTACATTATTCTAGCATCAAATACAATCCGCAAGAAGTAAACATTATTACCGGTGGGATTGTAAGTAACATTTTAGAATCCAGTCTTGAGAATATTTCGTTTACATACATTACAGTTCCACTCAACCTTAAATTTCACTTCATCAATGTTGGTTCGTGGTCTGGCTTTGCACAATTTGGCTTACATGTAAATGCTATTCTTACTGCTGATTATCCATTTGAAACGAGCACACGAGAAAATGAAGTAAAACCAGACATTAGAGGAGATATTAAAAGCCTAGCAGACATTACACCTAACAAGAGATATCCTTTTGGACTTTTGCAACGTGGTTCTTTCACAGACAATATTTTCCTGCAAGCAAACATTGGACTTGGACTACAAAAGAACTTCAGTGACAAAATGGGCCTTTATGCAATGTTAAGCTACAATAACCATTTCCTGAATTCCGTAGGCCCTAATGAAGATAATCTTGATAAAACATCTTTGACCCTAGGAGCTAGATACAGACTGTAGTCATCATAAAGCATACTTAAATTCTTATCCCCTAGTCATTATTTGACCGCAGGATTCTATTTGCATCATCTTTATTCCCCTTTGCATAGTTCATGATATATCTTATATGATAATTTAAGAGGGGCCTACCCTCAGACCTTTCAGCTCTGAGGGTCGCTACGCTACAGGGCTCGCTTTTCGCTCGGCCTTTCAGGCTCTAAGACCCTTTCGCATCGCTAGTCCGGTACTTAGTACCACTAATATCTCTTGACAGTACAAAAATCACAAAATCAAGCCATTTTAAGCTGGAAATGCAATGCAGTATCTATTTAAATAAGTTTAATTTAAACCATACAATAATTTCATCTTTCATACGGTTACAGTATCAATGAGTATCAAACAGGCAATTAGTAAAATTAAATTTCCCAATTTCTGCATAGCAGCTACTCTCCTCTTTTTCTCATTTTCCGCCTTTACCCCAGCAAATCAGAGCTTTGCTCCTAAACAAACTCCAGTCCTAAATGTAAATTTTTACATGATGGGCAGAGAAAACTTAGACACTAAGGTTCCATTACAAATTGGAGAGAATATTGAATTTCTGAATCAAGAGTTTGAAGGTGAAATTTTATTTGAACTCAATGAGATTTTTATGGACTCTGAAGGGGCCTATCTGCCAGATTTATACCATAATTTCAGGAAAGGAGCGCACGCAGATATAAATGAACTTGTACGACCGCTCGAGCAAAAAGGAGGCATTAACGTCTATATTTTTGATACCTATTGCGAAGAAAACTCCTCAGCTGCACTTATGGGCTTTACCCCAAGGCTAAAGATGAGAGAAGAAACCTACGCAACAAATAGCCCAAAGTTTGACAGAATCTACATTGCATATCAAGGCCTTGAAGATATGACTACCCTTGTACATGAAGTAGGACATTTCCTTGGTCTTAAACACCCTTGGGAATTAGGTCCAGGTGACAAATATCAAATGGGACTTAGAAATGCGTCTGAGATAAACATGAATCACATGGCATATGGTGCAAATGTATCTAGCTTTACCAAGCAACAGCTGCATAAAATGAAAAAACATGCGATGAAATACCGCACCTACTTAATGAGTAAGATCATCACTGATTTAAACCGTGCATAAGCCAATCTTGAGCTTCACTCCATTCCTCTCCCTCTAGTAACTCTGTTCAGCTCTAGCTAAATCCTTATAAGGATTCAGAAACTATAGCTAGAAGAGAAAAAAATTGCCCCTTGCCTCTAGGAATTTGTTTAATCACTGGGGTATTATGTAAACTTAGTTTACATATAGGATAAAGTAAGGATATCTAGATTTCAATTATCTTCGCGGCATGTACACTCAGGCAATTCAGGAATACGAGAATCAGATAGAAAAATATGGAAGAATTCTTCTTACTCAAAAATCTAAGCACAGGCTTTGGAGTTTGATCAGACTATTTAGTTTCCTCGCGCTTATTGCAATAGTTATTCTTGCTTTTGCAAATAATAAAATACTGGGAATCTTAGCCATTTACGTTTCTGCTTTTGTGTTTGTCAAGATTATGCGAACACACGACAAGATTACTAGAGAAAAAGAAAAGACTGAGGCTATTCTAAAAATCAATGAAAATGAAAAATCATTCTTAAAAGATCTCCGCCCATTTAGATATTCAGGCGAACGCTATTTAAATAATCTACATCCCTACACTTCTGACTTGGATATCTTTGGAGAAAATTCTCTTTACCAATATCTAGAGAGAAGTTGCACTCGTTATGGTCGCAAAAAGATTGCAGATAGACTATCAAAACCAATTTCAAAAGAAGAAATCCTAGCTAATCAAGAATCCGTAACTGAACTTGAAACTCTACTTGATTGGAGACAGGGATTTATGGCCTATGATCTACAACGCAAGGATGAAGCACTCGACGAAAAAGCACTTACTAAGTGGAAAGAAAGCCCTTCCCTATTCATGAACAACAACATAATTGCAATTATGCGATTCGGCTTACCTATCCTTGCTTTGGCAGCATGTATTCTACTTTGCTACTATGTGCCTTGGTACCTTGCTCTGCTTGCCTTCCTCCCTTCCATACTTCTTCAAAGAAAATATGCAAACCATATAAATGAGATGCAGAATCTATCAGAGCATAGTTTAAAATATATCTCCTCCTATAGTTCCTTGATTGAAGAAATTGAGAATGGCACGTTTACATCTGAGAACTTAAACCATTTGCAATCACAATTTCTAAGTGGTGAAAAAGCTTCCAAGAAATTAAAAAAAATGACTTGGTACTTGGATCAAATAGATATAAAAAATAATTTCTTCGGCGCTATATTCAATATTTTAACTCTGTATGATATACATTTTACTTTTCTCTTAGAACAATGGAAAGAAAAAAACAAAGAAGAAATAAATGCTTGGACTGACTCACTTGCAGAATTTGAATTTCTACAATCCCTAGCAAATCTTGGGTTTAATAATAGCACATGGACATTCCCTCGTATTGGTGGAGAAGCTATTGCTTGTCATAACATTGGCCATCCTCTCATTGCTGAAGACAAACGTATTTGCAATACGATAGACTTAGCTGTAAAACAACATATAAAACTCATCACAGGCTCTAATATGGCTGGGAAAAGTACTTTTCAACGCACCATTGGCATGAACATGGTCCTTGCCTATTGCGGATCAAGGGTTTGCGCAAGCGCATTACAACTTCCTATCCTGCAAGTCCTAAGTAGCATGCGCACTCAGGATGACCTATCTAAAGACGCTTCAGGCTTTTATGCTGAGCTCTTAAGACTGAAAATGGTTTTGGAAGAAGTACAAGCAAGTAATGACAATTACTTTTTCATAGACGAAATACTAAAGGGAACAAATACAGATGATAGGCATAAAGGTTCCAAGGCTTTGATCAAACAGCTCTTACAATCTCATGGCGCAGGACTCATCTCCACCCATGATTTAGAACTCGCCAAATTGGAAGATGTGCTTAATGGGCAGCTGGAAAATATTTGCTTTGAAGTAGATGTGATAGATGACAAACTCTCATTTGATTATACCGTAAAAAAAGGAGTGAGTAAAAGTTTCAATGCAACAAAGTTGATGGAGAGTATAGGAATAAATATGGATGATTAAATTATAAGAATCATTGGTTCATCTTCTTAATTCTATCAAGATCTCTCTTGCTATCTCGGTCTTTTATAGTATCCCGTTTATCATATGCTTTCTTACCCTGAGCCAATGCAATTTCTAATTTGATAAACCCGCGATCTGTCATATACATTTTATATGGAACCACAGAAAAACCCTTTTCTTTCATCTTCTTGTGAAGCTTTTTTAATTCAGTTTTTCTAAGCAATAATTTCCTATCCTGACGCGTCTCATGATTATTGATATTCCCTAATTCATATTCTCCTATAAAAAGACTTTTAATAATCAGTTCATCTCCTTTGAAAATACAATATGCATCTGATAGGTTGGCGTTCCCTGATTTGATAGACTTTACCTCAGTCCCCTGCAAGACAATACCAGCCTCAAAGGATTGAAGAAAGGTATACTCGTACTTAGCTCGCTTCTTAATTATATCAACTTTCTTCGTCATACAGTTTGCAAATATACGAGTACAATCTAAATGAAGCATGGAAAAGATCTACTATGCAAATACTAAATCAAATTCAAATTCTACTCAGAATCCACATTTATCAATAAAATATGCTCTAATTACTAAGTCTCCATAAATATTATCAGTTTTCTACGCATCTTTTAATGATAGAATTTATGACTCTTTCAGGTTTACTTTTTTCTAAATCATAGAACTATTTAATAGCAAGACCATATTTCCAAGCAACTAAACCACTTATTATGAAACACTTCTACTCATCAATACTTCTTGTATTTTGTCTTCTTAGCATTTCTTCCGCACTGAATGCGCAATGCCCCCCAGATTTCCACTTTGAATCCCAAGCTGAGGTTGACGCATTCATAATTGACTATCCTAATTGCACAAATATTGATGGTAATCTTGTAATGTATGATGTGTTTGACATCACTAACGTGGATGGCTTTGCAAATGTAACATCAATAACAGGAAATCTCTACTTAGAGCGTCTTATCTACTTAACGAACTTAGATGGATTTTCAAACCTAGAGTCAATAGGTGGATATTTATACCTGTGGCAATTATGGGAATTAACTGGGTTGCAGGGACTTTCTTCTCTAAATTCGGTTACTGAATATGTTACTATTACTGATTTAAGACTTATCACAAACCTGCAAGGTTTGGAAAATTTAGAATACGTTGGAGTATCTTTGGGGGTTACAGACTGTGATGATTTAACATCACTTGAGGGTTTGGAAAATCTAAAGACTGTGGGTGGGCTAGGTTTTTCGGACAATTCCTCCTTTGGGGATATGACTGCTGTAGACAATGTCATAGAATATGGACAAGACTTTCTGGGTTTATCTTATAATTACGGCATGGGGGGTTGTACCACTGATCTTGTTTGTGAATTTTTAGCTCCCTCTGCAGTATATATTGACAACGCACCACCTTGCACTGATTTTACGAATGTTATTGAGCTCTGTTCCTTTGCAACAATAGCCCCAGGAACCTTAGACGAATGTCAAACCATAGATCCTGTAGAAATTTCTGATGCCCAAGGAAATACCTACAAAGCAAATTTTTTAGATAATGATGGAAATATTGTTTGCACAATAGAAGCAGATGGCAATGAACTTGGATTGACAGAGGTAGAATTATATACAAGTTCCACTACACGATTTTACAATGGAACAGCCTACATAAATAGAGATATTTCTATAACTCCAGAATTTCAACCTACATCTGATGTATGTATCATGTTCTATTTTACTGCGGAGGATTTTGCTGACCTACAGGCTGCAGACCCTAGCATTACTTCTATCGAAGATCTTAATTTTTCAAAAACTGATGTAGGGTGTACAGGTGCCTTTAGTGGTGTTGGTTCTGAAATTACTCAAATATCTAGTAACGAACATGGTCTCGACGGAGATTGGTGGGTACGTATAGTCGTATCGTCATTTTCAACTTTCTTTGCGTCGGGAACAACTTTTACCTTACCTGTAGATCTTTTAAAATTTGAAGGCCAGAGAAAAGATGAAAATAACGTATTGAGCTGGGCTACCGCAGCAGAAATAAATAACGATTACTTTGCTATCATGCATTCTACAGATGGAAAGAAATTTAAGGAGATAGCAAAAGTTACGGGAGCAGGTAATAGTACTCAAGAATTAGATTACACATATACGCACAAAGCTGTATCAGCTGCACATAGCTATTACAAATTAAAGCAAGTTGACTATAATGGAGATTACAAGTATTCTGACATTATCCAAATTTCAAATACAAATAGCAAGCTAAGAATAGCACCAAATCCTGCGGATGGATTCATTACAGTATACTCAAATGCAATTCATGAAGACATGACGATTGAAATTTTTGATCTTCTTGGTAAGAGGGAGCTTAAGAGTCAAGTGAACGCTGGGCAATCTATTGATATAAGTAATTTGCCGGTAGGTATGTACAATATGATTATTCGCTCAGGCCAAGAATCAACCATAGAAAGCTTTATAAAGAGATAATTACGGCTCTTAATCTAATGTTAAATTCATTTTAATACGAAAAGATTCGTAAATAAAGATTCATATTTATATAGTATTAAACTTTTGGGGATTTCCACAGTCTAAGCTATGTAAAAATCTATCTATGAAATCATTTATTATTACCTGCCTTTTTGCCAGCTTTGCAATTGCTTCTACAGCACAAGCTTTAGAAGGCACTATCGTATATGAGGATAAAATAAATATCCACAAAAATTTGCCTCCAGAAATGGAAGCAATGAAAGCGAATATTCCTGAATTCAGAAGCTCAAATCATCTTCTCTACTTCACCAAAGAAGAGACCTTTTACACTAAAAAAGCAGAAGAAAAGAAAGAGAATGAATTTAGAAGAGGAGGACGCCGTGGGTTCATGCGTGGAGGCGGGAATAAAACACAAGTCTACACTAACCTTACAGAGAAATTGACAAAATCTTCTCAAGATCTTTTTGGCAAGCAATTCTTAATTTCTGGCACTCCTAAAGATTTTAAATGGAAAATCACTGGAGAACAAAAACAAGTAGGATCATATCTTTGCCAAAAAGCAAGCTTCCAAGATTCTACTACCCAAATAGAGGTATGGTTTACACCCATGATTCCTGTGTCCGCAGGTCCAGGAAAATATAGTGGCCTACCAGGATTAATTCTGCACGTAGACATTGATGACGGAATGCGACAAATTACTGCCCAAGATATTTTATTAGACAAACTTGAAGAAGGGTTAATCGTGCAACCTACAGAGGGCAAAGAAATAAGTCAAGAGGAGTATCAAAAATTGCGAGAAGAAAAAATGAAAGAAATGGAAGCCGAATGGGGAGGAAAAGGAAGGAAAAATAAAATCTTTAGGCGTCGCAATTGATACCACATTATTTCGTGTTTGGCAATCTAGAACTACCGCAATGAAAAAAATACTACTGTTTGCTCTCCTAGGGTTTTGTAATTATATCAGTGCGCAATCATTTGACTTATCTGGTGTAATTCAAGATGCAACAAGTACAGAGACTTTACCAAATGCAACCGTTGTTGTTCTAAATGCGACTGACTCAGTCTATGTCAATTTTGCTTTATCAAACAATGATGGAGAATTCAAGATTCAAGATATTGAATCTGGGAATTACTTGTTACAAATAACTTATCTGGGTTACAAACAGTTGACCAAGGCTATAGAACTTACTGAAGACTTAGATGCTGGAGTATTACTCCTAGCCCCTACCCTTAATCAATTAGATGATGTAATTATTGAAGGAGAACGAGTTCCCGTCATTGTAAAAAATGACACATTGGTATATAATGCAGATGCATTTAAAACACAGCCAAATGATGTTGTAGAAGATTTGCTTAGAAAGATGCCAGGTATAGAAGTTGAAAGTGATGGAACCATAATAGCACAAGGAGAAGAAGTACAACAAATACTCGTTGATGGAAAAGAGTTTTTTGGAAAAGATCCTAAGATTGCTACAAAGAATCTTCCAGCCAAAGCAATTGACAAAGTTGAAGTCTTTGACAAGAAGTCAGAGATGGCAGAATTTTCTGGCATTGACGATGGAGAACGTCAGAAAACGATGAATCTGGAACTAAAAGAAGATCACAAACAAGGATATTTTGGAACTGTGGAAGCAGGATATGGAACAGATGAACGCTACAATGGACGTCTTTCACTTAATAGGTTTAGTCCTAAACTCCAAATGTCCAGTATTGGCAATTTGAATAATGTGAACGATCAAGGATTTTCTGTGGGAGAATACATGAATTTTATGAGTTCTCTGGGAGGATTTGGCGGTGGCTCAAATAGAATACGATTAGGGCAAGGTGATGTACCTATCAGCCAGGGCCTTAGTAATGGATTTGTAAACACTGCTGCGGGTGGTCTAAATATGAATTATGAATTTGCAGAAAAGACAGATCTGAATGTAAGCTATTTTGTTAATTCTATAGAAAATACAATTGATAGAACAACAGATAGAGAAACATTTATAAGAAGAGATGACGTCTTTTATTCTAAAGATACGTCCAATCAATCTTCTTCAAATCTGAATAATAAACTTTCCCTTAAATTTGATCACGAAATTGACTCTTCTCAGAACTTTACTATATCAAGCAACCTGAGCTTCAATAGAGCAGACCTTGAGTCACTAAATTTGAGTGAACTCAGATCGAATGCAAACATTTTGGAAAACACAGGAGATAGGGCCTACCAATCTGACATTGACAACTACGACGTTTCAGGATCCTTAACTTACAAGAAAAAATTTGGCTCCGTCAAAAAAAGAATCTTTACATTCAATACTTCTCTAAATAATGCTGAGAATGATTTTCTCGGGAAGCTTATCTCAGAAAATATATTTCTGCCTGAAGATTCTGGGAAGAAAACTATAGAAAATCTTTTACAACGACAAGTGCAAAATGATCGTGACAAGTCATACCAATTTCGCAGCTCTTTTGTAGAGCCATTAGGGAACAATAGATACCTAGAATTTAATTACAGAATTCAAGACTATAATACAGTATTAGACAGGGACGTCTTTGACATTATTGACCAACTCCAATTTGGGAATACAGATCTAAGTAATAATTATGTCCGAGATTATATCTATAATCGATTTGGACTTGGCTACCATCTGAATACAGAAAAAACCTCTTTAACTTTAGAAGCTAATTATCAAATATCAAATTTGGATGGAGAATTACAAGATGCACAGAACAACATAAGATTTAACAATAAAAGCTTTTTACCTAGAGTAACTTATCGATATGAATTTATGAGAGGCCATCATATAAACATGAGATACAACACAAATGTAAGAGAGCCTTCTTTAGACCAATTGCAACCCATAACTGACAACACTGACCCATTAAATATCTATCAAGGGAATCCAGGCTTACAACCTGAATACAGACACACGTTTCGTACAAACTATATCAAATGGGACCAATTCAGTTTTAGAAGTATTTTTGGATTCTTCACAGCAACGTATACAAAAAATAAAATCACAAATGAGACAATTGTAGACGAGCAATTTAGACAGATAAGCAGACCTATAAATATAGATTCTGACTTGAGCACAAGAACAAGCCTTAGTTATTCGAGCCCTTTGCGTTCTATAGGTGCTAAGATGAGATTGAGCCTAAGCAATCGTTATCAAAAAAGCATTGTTTTTATCAATACCAGAAAAAACAATGTTAATCGAATTACAAATGGAGTTGGTATCACTCTAGAAAACAGATCAAAAGATATAATAGATTTTACCATAGGAACTAAATGGAATTTTACGAATAATTTGTATTCTGAAAGCGATGACAGAAATCAAAATTATAAGGATCAAAATTACTTCACTGATATCATCTTTACTCCCAATGAAAAATGGAGTCTAGAAACCAACTTTGATTTTAACATCTATTCAGGACAGGATTTTGCAAATGAACAATATGTGCCTATTTGGAAAGCAAGTACTTCAATCTTTGTTATGGAAGGAAATAGAGGAGAATTTAAACTCTCTGTTTTTGATATTCTTAACCAAAACTTAGGCATCTCTAGAACAAGTAGTTTAAACTACATAGAAGAAGAACGCATACAATCTTTAGGTAGATATTATATGCTCAGCTTCATATACAATATAAAAGGTTTAGGCCAAGGCAATTCTGGTCCTGGAGGTAGACGTATGATGATAACAAGAGGCTAATACATTAAGGCCTTATGTGCTTGTCTTTTTGAACCTCGTCTTTTTTATACAAGTTCTCTCTTAGGAAATTTGTCATCTTTTGGTAAAGATGAAGACGAGTTACTCCACCATAAATTCCGTGATTTCTATTTGGATAATAATAGGTATCAAATTGCTTGTTTGCAGAGATTAATGCATTCGCCATTTCTGCTGTATTCTGAAAATGTACATTATCATCGCCCATTCCGTGGACAAGTAAATAATCTCCTTCTAATTGATCAGCATAGTTAACCGGACTATTGTCCTCATAACCTGATTCGTTTTCAGCATGTGTGCGCATGTACCTTTCTGTGTAAATAGTATCATACCATTTCCAGCTGGTTACTGGAGCAACAGCTATAGCCGCGTCAAAAACATCATTTCCTTTTAACAAGCAGAGCGTAGACATATAGCCACCATAACTCCAACCAAAGATCCCAATGCGATCCTTATCTATGTATGATTGTGCACCTAGGTACTTAGCGGCCTCTATTTGATCAATCGTTTCGTAGTGCCCAAGGTTTTGGTACGTCATTTTTTTAAACTCCTCTCCTCTGCCGCCTGTACCTCTATTGTCTACACAAGCCACTATAAATCCTTCCTGCAGCAACATTTGAAACCACCAATAATTTTGCCCCTTCCATGAATCCGTTACTTGTTGGCTACCAGGGCCTCCATATAGATACATAAACACGGGATACTCTTTATTCGGATCAAAGTCATTTGGCTTCATCATGTAACCATTAAGCGTAACATCCTCAGAAGTTGTAAAGTCAAAAAACTCAACTTCACCCAAGGCCATGCCTGTCATTTTTTCTTTGAGTTTTTCGTTTGTTTCTATTTGCCTAACCACCTTACCACTATTACTATAAACTACATAGCTAGGCGGTTCATTGATATTACTATAGTTTAAAACATAGTAATCATAATTACTGCTAAACTGCGCACTATTGTAACCATCTTTATCTTGAAGAATCTTTATATTCTTACCATCCAAATTCGCAGAACAAATCTTCCTTTCCATTGGAGTATCTCCGACAATCTGATAATACACTTTCTTCCTTTCTTCATCTACTCCATATAGGTTTGTGACTTCTTTATCACCAGTATCTATTTCAGCAACTTTGTTTCCTTTCATATCATATACATACACCTGCTTGTACCCACTTGTCTCGTCTGTCCAAACAAAGTGCTTCCCATCATCAAGAAAATTCAAATCATCAGTTATATCAATGTAATATTTATTCTTTTCCTCTATCAACAATGATGTACTCCCATTATTTGCGTCCGCTAAAAATAACTCGAGGTGATTTTGATGTCTGTTCATCTTAAAAACGCAAAGTTTGTTAGGATCATTTGTCCACTTTACGCGAGGTATATACATGTCATCCATATTTCCCATATCCACGTCCTGTGATCGTTTTTTTGATAGATCATAAATATGTACAGAAACTTTAGCATTTGCTTCTCCTACTTTCGGATATTTAAATGTCACATATTCTGGATAAACGCCATTTTTATAATTTGTCATTGTAAACTCCTTCACCTCAGTTTCATCAAAACGTAAATAAGAAAGCTTCTTACTATCTGACGACCAATAAAAAGCTTTGGCAAATGCAAACTCCTCTTCATACACCCAATCTGTAGCACCATTTATTATCTTATTAAATTGACCGTCTTTTGTTATTGCAGTAGTAGTACCAAATACCAGATTTAAATAATAAAGATTATTATCAAACACATAAGCAACATGATTCCCATCAGGAGAGAGTGTAGCGTACATGATCTTATCTCCATCTCTTATAGACTTCAAGTCTTGTGTCTTTCTATCGTACTTAAAATAAAATGCCTTGGAAGACCTCCTGTAAATTGATTCTACTTCTGAGGCAAGAATAATTTGACTTTCGTCTCCATTAAACCTATAACTGTTGATTTTTCCATCAAACCCATTCATATCCTTCAAGGTAGCCCCGTCAAGAATATCAGCAACAAAGTCACCAGTTGTCAAGTCGTACTTTTTTATTACATTATCTTCTAAGCGAGTATAATGTTTCCCATCATTCATAAATCTAAAGCCAGGAACTGATTTAGACACATAATCATAATCTTTCCATATCCCTTCCAATGAAATTTTCTCTTGCCCAATTAATGGTATGCTAACAATTAAGGCACAAAGAAGATTAAGTAAGATTTTCATAATTATTAATTTAGGAATTAACTATGACAACTTGAAATGTCCCTGCAAGGCACTTCTGGTAAGTTGTAAATTCAGTGATTTAATTTTCTCCAGATTGATATTAAAAATAGGTGACTTATTCTCTCCAGATGCTGAAATGATTTTAGCATACCCAATCACAATTGACCAAGCATGGAGTGTATTTACCATTACATCTAGATCAGGAGAAATGCTTCCATCTGCTTGCCCCCGTTCCAATTCTTTAGCAGCAAGTTTAAAAGGAAGGTTATGAATATTTTTTATTTTTTGAAAGTAGATAGATTCTTTGAGCGATTCTGGCATTTTTGACTCATCCTCTCCATTTGCTGAAGACCTAATCAAGGCAAAATAATCTAAAAGTGCTTCTGAATATAAAAAGTTATCCTCACAAAAGTCCATAAAGCATTTTACAAGGGCAGTACTTGATTCAATTCCTGGCTCTGCTTTGTACTGATCAATGGTTTCGTAATACTTGTCTATTAGACTTTGCACTGCTTTGTACGTTACAGCCATATACAAGTTTTCCTTACTCTGGAAATAAGAATAGAGAGTCACTTTTGTAATCCCAGCAGCAGCCGCAATGTCCTCCATCTTGGCATTCTTAAATCCCATCTTAGCAAAAACTTCTTCTGCTGCACTTATAAGTTTAGCCTCCTTAAGATTTTTTTTAGCAGTATTCATATTACACTCTTCTCATTTACGTCAAGCCAAAATACAGAAATAATAGCAATATGTGGCATTGCTAATAAGCTCATGATAATCATAAATTGCCATTTGTCATCCATTATTCCACTTAGAATTTCATTTCAAATTGGAGTTTTTAAAAAATAAATCAAATATGAATAATAATACAGACCTCAGAATACGTTATAAGTCCAAATTGCACATATAGAAAGATATACTTTACAATTAGTTCATTATAAAAATTTAAGCTATGCGTACATTAATTTGTCTTTCCTACCTATCCCTCTTTCTTTGTTCTTGCCTTCCAGAAAATTCTTTGCCTGACGAATCCACTGACGATCTTTCAAACATTGATATTGAATTAAAAGAATTCTTTATTGCATTTGAAAACGCAGCTGTTACCCGTGGTGTAGAAATGGATTTAAGTGAATTTGAACTCACTGGATCGATCGAAGAAATTCATCAAGAGAATGTCGCGGGAATTTGTCATTACAATTCCAATCTACCTAATCGCATTACCATTGACAAAAGCTTTTGGAAAAATTCCAGCAAGATGCTTAAGGAAATGGTAGTATTTCATGAGCTAGGTCATTGCGTGCTTGCAAGAGGACACAGAGAAGCAGAAAACCAAAATGGTCATTGCTTGAGTATCATGAGAAGTGGGACGGGAACTTGCACTACCCTATACAATGCAAACAACAGGAAGTACTATCTTGATGAATTATTTTTCTACGAAGAGTAGACTTAGCGCATAATATTATAATCAGCAGAAATCAAAAGCAAAGACAAAGCCATATTCACCCTGTCGTACATTATATCGTTATAGATTAAACCTTCTAAGGCTGTGCGGATATATGTCCTTGTTTCGTCTGTTAACTGGCCATGAGTAAATAAGATATCGAGTTCATTCAATAGTTTCTCTGGCTCTTCAGCCAAAATTTTGAGATGTGTTCTATCCAATTTTATTTGTGGGTCTCCATACTGTGTTTCCCAACTATACATGAAATTATTGTATAATGTCCAGTCCGCAATTTCATTTATATATGAAGTCGCTAGCTGCGTATTATGCAATTGGAACTCTGGAGCAAAAATGTTATTATCTGATAAAAGACCTATAGGGGAATAATCAGGTAAGTAAAAGTTAAACACATTAGGTGCCCACATAGGATGATGCCATGTGGCTTGAAAATAGCTGTATCCATGATTCCAATATCTTCCTAATGGGCTGTCTAAATCTACAGCTCTGGCAACTTGTGTATATTTAGAAATAGGTACTCGTAAGCGCGCACTAAAATCATTTTGCATAGGAGCACAATCACGTGCCTCGCTGTCTAATAATATGGCCGAAATAAAAGCCTTCATATCTCCTCTAACCCCTTCACCATTATCATTAAACACAGTAGCTACTCTTGCAACATATTCTTTGCTTGGATTTGATTTAATAAATCTTTGAATGAATCGCTGCGCAAGAAATGGTCCAACGTTATCATGATTGAATAAAAAGTCTACCGTTTGTTCAATATCCAACATTCCATCTTGGTCAGCTGGAATTGTATCCGTGCCTAGTAAAACCTTTTCAGATGTTTCATGAAAATCAGGATACATAAGCATAGGGACAGTTTTATCTACTCCCCAAAAACCTAATCCAAAATATGGCTCTGTTGTCCAGTCAACATAATCCTCAATCCCTCCTCCACCTAAACCTGTAAACACTTTTGCAAGCTCTTTAACGTCATCATTATTGTAAGTAGGGATATCTAATCCGTCTGCATCCTTTTTTCTAGTTCCATCTAAGTTTAGTTCATACAATCCTATTGTAAAGAGTTGCATTATTTCTCTAGCATAGTTTTCATCAGGATGTATATTCTCTTCAATGTTTTCTTTCGGGTTATCTAAATGACTTAAATAGTACCCCATAACTGGGTGCAAACTTACTTCTTGCATTATGTCTTTATAATTTCCAAATGCGTGATTTGCAAAAATATCATTGAACGATGCCAAGCCCTCAGCAAATCCCCAAATTTGAGAATGCACAGACACAACAATTATTTCACTTAAAGTGTTAACTGTTTTTTGTCTTAATTGATCTTCCCCATCCATAACATTCTGCCACCATACATAATTGAAATGTACCGCTTCAGGACCATATATATCTTCTTCTGGAACACCGGAATCCAGCTTCCCTTGAACTACTTCTGCCCAAATCTCATCCAGCTTTGTTGAATACAGACTTATTGGTAAATTATATTGATTATTGACCCAGGCTTCAAAATCAAGATCAAGGGCTAAAGACTCAATATCTTCTTTAGATGCACCAAATCCAGCCTGCGATAAAAATCTTGATGCTTCAAATAATCTTGCATCCATTCCTTTTCCATTCACTGTATTCTGCGCTAAGCCATTACCCTCCTCGCTACTACTGCTTACGATTATACCAACATCATTTCCAGCCCCAATAAAAGATTGGCTAGTCAGCATAGAAATAAAACTCAAGTAAATGATTACAGTTTGAATGAATCTGGAAGTAGTCATACAAGTAATAGTTTAAATAAATAGTCCTAGAGGAATTGTTACATAACAATAGCTCTAACTCAATTGGACTATGGAATAATTGGAACTTATATTAGTTTGAGAAAAAGCTCAAAGTTTCTACATCAATATTATTATTTAAATTTGACTCATTACCACTACCAGAAAGAATTGTAGCAGTAATAGAAGTCACCCCTGTAGTTCCTTCTGGATCATAAGATGCTATAAAACCAAATGTCTGACTTGACTGGCTTTGTATAGGCAATGTTGAAGTCCATATATGAAAACCACCATTGGAGCTGTCGTAAGTCCAAATACTATTATCAACTGAAAATGGCCCAATGTTGGTACCTGTTGCATCCCAATCAAATGTTAGTCTTCCATCTTTGGGAATAATAACTGTTATATTTCCTGAAGTAGGACCGTTCTCCAATTCTTGAATTTTTACTGTCCAATACAGATCTGCAATTCCAGATATAACAGTTGGTAACATTGTTAGTGATGGTGTGATATCAGTTAATAGTGTTGATGGCTCTAATTCTATTTTAATCTCACTCATTCCAAAACAAGCTCCTCCGTGATTTTCTACTGCTGTAATGAGAACATATTGCCCGGTACGTCCACCTAAAGAACCTACCATCTCACCTTGATAAAAACTACTCCCATCAGATTGCAGTACATTAAAAATACCTGCTTCCACCCAGGTCACACCGTCTACAGAAACATCTACTATTACTTCAGAAACGCCATTGTTATTATCATATACGTGGTTATAATTCCATACCGTTAGGTTGTAAAACTCATAGACATCATCTAACTCATATAACACCCAATGGGTATCCCCTCTGTCTGGGTTTGGATTAGGACTTGTCGTACATGAAAGCCAACTCGCATCTTCATTTGCATTATGGCGGTTAGGAAAACATTGCGTCATTGCCAAATTATAGCCGAATACGCATATCAAAACCGCAAAAATCTTATTTCTCATAATGGTGTTTTTTTAAACTTAAAAGATTATACAAATGGTAAAAATCCAATTGGGTTTGCACTAGAATTTACATCATAGAAATTTCCAATGTTTGGGAATATGGTTGATAATTCACTTGGCGTAACGCCAAACCACCTTGATAGCTCAGCAAAATATTCATCGCATGATACTTCAGGTATCAGGACGCCACCTCCTACATCAATAGTTGAACCTAGTTCTAAATTTGGATAATTGCCATAAATATTTCCACCTATAACTTCACCACCCATAAGGAATACATTTCCGCCCCAAGCATGATCAGTTCCATTTCCGTTTGAACTTAAGGTTCTTGAAAATTCAGATAGAGAAAATGTTGTCACACAATCGAAAACGGTCAATTCATTCAACGCATCTCTAAATTCTTTTAGTCCAAAATTCATCCAATCAAATTGCTCTGCTTGTGAATTAAGTAATTCATCATGATGATCCCATGATCCAAAGTCTACAAAGAAAATCTGTCTTGTCATTCCCAGGGTATCTCTAGCTGCTATAGTTTTTGCTACTAATTCCAGACGTGTACTTAGAGGGTTATCTGAGAATACCGTATTCAAAGTTACATTATCTATTGCGTCCGCATATTGAATATTTGCGTCTCTAGAAACCTTCACAATATCCATGTAAGTTTTCTTGAACAAATCCTGATAATTTGCTTCAATCATATCATCAATTGCTTGTGTTCGCAAGCCACTGAATGTACCTGAACCTCCATAACCATTAATAAGGATAGCTCCATTGGTTGGGTGTACTGTAAATTCAGAAGTATCGTTTCCTGTCTGATAGACGTTATTCCCAGCCAAAGAAATATTCAATGAGATATCCTGATTTGTATTTTGTGACTGCATGAGATCTGCAATCTTTCCTCCCCATCCTACTGCAGTTCTATCGTGTGGCACAGACGTTTGCCATTGTTGCGATTGATCTGCGTGAGAATATAAGCCTAAGGGTAGAGCTGCACTTCCATCATAATATGATGCCTGATCTACAGGTTCAATGAGTGTGCCTACATTTGACACAAATGCAACATCCCCATCATTATACATCCCTTGGATATTTGGCAACATGGGATGGATTCCATAATTAGATCCATCTAGTGCAAGGATATCAGCTTGTGGTATTGCCTGATTTGACCTAGAAGTAGCGTAGATATTATATTCATTATTATCTTGCTTTGGCATAAGCATATTATAGGAATCGTTTCCTCCACCCATATAAATACAAACGAGTGCCTTATAACCTCCACCTCCAAAAACAGCAGAGTTGGAAATGGCTGCAGCATTCATCGTTTTTAAGTTAACCAAAGTACTAAACAAAGTTGTTGTACCTATAGCTGCGCAACTTGTTTGCTTAATAAATTTTCTTCTTCCTAAATTATTCATTTCGTTCATATCTTTCTTTTTATGGATGCTTATTTCATTATGTTATAGTCCGGAGAAATTAATGTCAAGTACATAGCTAATCGGGTCCTTTCCCAGTTATTCCATGTTATTGGAGTAATAGCATCTCTGATTATTGTTCTAGTTTCATCAGTCATTTGACCGTGGGTCATTCTGATGTCTATTTCATTAATTAGCTTTTCAGGCTCGTCTGCAATACTTTCTAAATCACCAGTTAACAATTTTATATTCACATCTCCATAATTCCCTTCCCAACTATACATTAGGTTATCCCAAATTGTCCACAAATTCGCAGAGTTTATGTAACCTGTCGCTGTTTGTGTATTATGTAATTTAAACTCTGGAGCAGCTAATCCATTTCCGGATAACAGGCCTACTGGAAAATGATCAGGTAGGTAAAAGTTAAAAACAGAAGGAGACCATAAGGGTGCTTGTTTTGCTTCTTCATTATAATTGTATCCATTATTCCAATACCTCCCAAATGGGCTTTCTGTATCATATCCTTTAGCGAGCTGTGTATACTTAAGAACAGGCTCGCGTAACCTTGGTGCAAAATCATCTTGCATAGGTGCACATTCTCTTGCTTCCGCATCCAAAAGGATAGCCTTAATAATTGCCTTCATATCTCCTCTTACCCCTGAACCATTATTATTAAACACGGTTGCAACTCTTTCTACATATGCTGGCGTTGGATTTGACTTTACAAGCCTTTGAATTAAACGATAAGAAACAAATGGGCCTGTATTCTCATGGTTAAATAAATATTCTACAGCCTGTTCAATATCAAGCATCCCTGGTTGATTTGCTGGAAGCGTGACATCCTTCAAAAGAACTTTCTCCTTAGTTTCGTGAAAGTCTTCATACATGACCATAGGCTCAGTTTTACTTGCAGACCAAAAACCGATGCCAAAATATGGCTCTGTAGTCCAGTCTACATAGTCCTCAATTCCACCCGCTCCTAAACCAGTAAATACATTGGCCATTTCTACAATATCTTCTTGGTCATAAGTAGGTATATCATTGCCGTCTCCATCTTTCTTCCTTGTTCCATCCAAGTTTAATTCATATAAACCAATGGAAAACAATTGCATAATTTCTCTTGCATAATTCTGATCTGGATGTATATTTTCAGTTAAGTCTTCTTTTGGGTTGTCTAAATGACTCAAATAATAACCCATAGTAACGGAGAGGGTTACATCCAATAGTAAATCTTGATAGTTTCCAAATGCGTGCGACATTAAAACATCATAATATGAAGTGCTTGACTCAGCGTGGTCTCTTATGTCTGATTCATTTGAGACAACAAGAATCTGGCTTAAGGCATACGCGACACGTTGCCTCAATTGATCATCACCATCCATCACATTCTGCCACCAAGTATAATTGAAATGGAGTGCATAAGGGCCAAATATATCTGTGATATCTTCTCCTGCATCTTGTTTTAGCTGAAGAATTTCAGCCCAGATATCCTGCACCTTATTGTAGTACTCTGTTTGGGGCTTAGTAAATTCTGTATCTATCCATCCTTCAAAATTTAAATCTACTGCAAGAGCTTCGATTTCTGCTTTTGTATAACCAAATGTTGATTGCGCTAAAAAACGAGACGCCTCAAACAAATCTGCTTGCATCCCTACTCCATCAACTGTGCTTTGAGCAGATCCGCCTCCAGACTCGTTACTTGAAGTAACTATTATACCATCTGAATGACCTGCGCCAATATAATCTGTATAAATCTGCGCATTGCACAAGCTTAGTATAAAACAGAAAAATAGGGTGAATAATTTTCTCATATAGATGTCTTTTAGTCTGAGTTTGCAAGAATGTCTCACAAAATAAAAAGTTTAAGGCACTCTTTTATCAGTAGATACCCTGAAAGAATTGAATTTAACGTATTCTTTCTTTTTGTTTTTTTCTAACGCATTATGTTATAGTCTGGTGAAATAAACAACAAATAGAGGGCTAAACGAGTCCTCTTCCATTCAACATCTGACCATGATAGTGGAACGCCTTCAATAGCAGTCCTTAAAATCGATCTGGTTTCATCCGTTAATTGACCATGTGTATATCTAATATCTAATTCGTTTATTAACTTTTCTGGTTCATATGCGAAGGGATGTAACTCATCTGTTATAAGGTCCACATCAATATCCCCATAGGCATCTTCCCAACTATACAAGTAGTTATCCCAGATAGTCCAAGTGTAAACCTGATTAATATATCCTGTCGCTGTAGAAGTATTATGTATGAAAAATTCCGGTGCGTTATAATCATTATCTGACAATAAGCCTACTGGATGATAATCAGGTAAGTAAAAGTTAAAGACCGTTGGTGCGTATAAAGTCATCTGTTTAGTATTATCTAAGAAACTAATACTACTGTTCCAATATCTACCAAAAGGACTATTTAAGGCAAGCGCTTTTGAAATATGTACATATTTAGTCACAGGTTCCCGTAATCTTGGTGCAAATTCATCTTGCATTGGAGCGCATTCTCTCGCCTCTTCATCTAGCAAAATTGCTTTAATAACTGCCTTCATATCTCCTCTTACTCCGTTCCCATCATTATTAAAAACATCAGCAACTCGTGATATGTAGCCTGGAGTTGGATTTGATTTAATCAAACGCTGTATTAAAAATCTGCTGATAAAAGGACCCGTATTCGCATGATTAAATAAATAATTCACGGTTTGTTCAATGTCAGTCATTCCTGCTTGATTCGCTGGTATAGTTAAATCACCTCCAAAAATCACTTTCTCTTTAGTTTCATGAAAGTTCTCATACATCACCATTGGAATCGTCTTGTCTATACCGTATATATTCATCCCAAATTGTGGAACATCTGTCCATGTAACAAAATCCATGATTCCTCCTGGTCCCAAACCAGTAAAGACATTTGCAAGTTCTACAATGTCACTATTGTCATAAGTAGGTATATCGTCGCCATTGCCATCCTTTTTTCTACTTCCGTCATTGTTCAACTCATAGAGACCTATTGTAAACAATTGCATAATCTCTCTAGCGTAATTTTGGTCTGGATGAATGTTTTCTTCTAGGTCCTCTTTCGGGTTATTGAGGTGACTTAGATAAAAGCCCATCGGCACACTAAGTGTCACGTCTAAGAGTAGATCCTCAAAATTTCCAAAAGCATTATCCATTAAGAGGTCGTAGTACGATGCAACTGCAAAACCATATGCTCTTAAATCAGATTCATTAGAAATTACAAGAATTTGGCTTAAGGCATACGCTACTTTTTGTCTTAATTGGTCATCGCCATCCATCAGAGCCTGCCACCAGCTGTAATTCCATACTACATGATTGGGCCCATGAACAGAAACATCCGCTGGGTCATAACCATTTGCAAGTCTGTGAAACAAAACCGTATCCCAAACTTCTTCTGTAGTCAATAAAAAATCCGTTTGAGGCAATGCAAATTGTTCATCAATCCAAGCTTCAAAATCGAGTGTAAGAGCTAAGTCTTCAATTTCTACTTTTGATCCTCCAAAAGAAGCTTGTGCTATAAACCGGGAAGCTTCAAACATTTTTGCATCTAATCCTACACCATTTACAGTATTTATGGACCCGCCATTGGCAGATTCGTCACTCGAAGTCACTGTCATTCCTTCTGAATGACCTGCTCCCAAATAGTCAGTATAAATCTGCGAATTGAGTTGCAATCCCAAAAGAGCAAGTAAAAAGCAACATATTATTCTCATGTTTCTCATTTTGTAATAATCAATTCAATGGTGGAAATGCTTGTACTATTCTGAATGGATATTAGGTATACCCCTGAAACGAATACACTAATATCTATATATTCCCTGAAAGAACTACTAGGAATCTTCCTTTCTTTTGTTAACATTTGCTGCCCTAAACTATTTGTAATCGTTAAAATGCACTCAACTTCTGAATTGCTACCTATATCTAACTGAATAAAATCACGTGCTGGGTTTGGAGAAACTTTTAATGAAAGCTTATCAATTTCTTCCTCTGCAATATTTGATACTAAATCTCCAACACCTATTTTAATTTCAGCTAAACCAAAACAATCTCCACCATAGTTGGATAGCGCAGTAAGTAAAATAAATCTTGCACTTGAGCCACTTAGGTCAGGCCCCACATCACCTTCATAAAACGATGTCCCAACGGGTTCGTCTAGGGTAAAACTTCCAGCATTTTCCCAATTCAAACCATCTACTGATATATCCAAAGTAAGTTCTTGTATTCCATTAGATAGATTTCCCGGAGTATTATAATTCCAAAATATGGTTTCACCTAACTCTTGAATTTGACTTAAGTCATACATGATCCAATGGGATACTCCTCTTTCTGGATTTGGACTTGTGCTAGGAAGACATGATAACCACGCTTCATCAGGACTAGTGTTGTGACGATCTGGAAAACACTGCGAGTGAAGACCCATACAAGTAAACACAACGAATACTAAGATAATGTAAAACCTTTGAGACATAAAATTGTAAATTTGTTCCACTCATTGATAAGATACTGTTTCTTAATACTGTTTCTTAAAATAAAATGGGTTTTTTCCAGAAATTCAGGGGAAACCCTAGAATTTAGACCCTAAATAATCTAAAAAAGGAAATATGGATGAAAGATATCCAATCGGGAAATTTGAATTGGCCAAAGAAATAAACACTGACGTCATTCATACATGGATTCAAGATATTGCCCAATTACCCTCGCAATTAAATGAAATTTGTTCTTCTGTAAGCGAAATCGCTTTAGATACTCCATATAGAGATGGAGGATGGACAGCACGCCAAGTTGTGCACCACCTTGCGGATTCACATATGAACAGTTACCTAAGATTTAAATGGAGCTTAACTGAAGATGAACCAACAATAAAAGCGTACGATGAGAAGGTATGGGCAAAAGAACAAGAAGCAAAGTATGGTGATATCAACTTGTCACTGAAACTCATTGAAGCTTTGCATGCACGTTTAACAACAGTATTAAAAAATATGAGTGCCGAAGATTTTCAGAAAGGTTTCTTTCATCCAGAAACTAGCCGACGATGGCAATTAGATAAAACATTGGCAGTTTATGCATGGCATGGAAAACACCACCTAGGACATATTAAAAACTCAATACTGAAATCTAAATCCTAGCGACGTCTAAATTGTTCCATAATTTCTAAATCCTCATGCATGTACTTCTTCTTGAAGCCCATTTTGTAGCTGTACCTTAAGCCAGCTATTAAGTACCAATCATTATCATCCGGGTCTCTTGAATCAGATATTCCATCAATATAATCTGTAAATGGATAGCGATAAGCAGCCTCTAGACTTATTGCATGCCTTGGACTAAAATCATATCTAAGCCCACCGCCAATTGGCACTGTAAAATGCGTGTTCTTATAAACATTGGGTAGCGTTTCTGGATCTATATTATCACCTTCACTAACTAAGCCATCCGTTTCTGGACTAAAAAACGAAAAGCCTAGTCCTACTAAAATATATGGCGTGAATCGTTTAGGGTAAATTTCTTCTAAGATTTCAAAATTTCGATTATAAATTGTGATATTCCCATCTGGGTCTTTCACGCGCAAATTTCCGTCTTTGTCTCTATCCGCAAAGAAATTTCCAAAGCGATCTAATTTTTCACCTGACTTGTTATACACTGTAGAAAGAGAATCTATTGCATTCCACTTGTGCTTAGTTCCTTCAATATCATAAACGTACATCACTTCTCTTCCATTTAAAAGCCATTCAAATTGAACGGACAATTCTGTAACTGGACTTGAAAAACTCAAAACTCTATTCCACTGTGCTCTATCCTCAAAATTCCTATCATCTCCCGAAATAGCACCGTAATGAAAATTTAAACTTCCGTAAAAATTTTTATTGAGATACTTTTTGTATTGGAGCCCAAAAGAAAAATGAGATTCTTGTGGTAAGAATAAATCGCGTTTATTGATATCTCCCTCATAACTGGAAAATCCAAGCAGTCCAGAAAATTCATGTGTTTGACTTATTCCAAGCGTAGAAAATGCTAGGAATACTAATAATAAATTTATCTTGATTCTATGTTTCATCACTCTCAATTTATCATCAAATATAGTTATATTCTGTTATATATAAATTCCAGTATTTGTTAAAGTAAGTATCAATAACACAACATTGTGTTATTCAATCCAAATAAAATAAGACTGAATACATTAGATATAATATTACCCGCCTATAATCCTGTTTCTGACTGGGAAAAAACAGTACTGGAGAGATTTAATGCATTAAATGCAGAATTAAAAGATTATAGTTTGAATTTAATTATTGTTGATGATGGTTCTGCTGAATCTCTCCAACCAAAAATTAATTTTCTTCAACAAAACATAAAAAACTTAAGCTTTCTTAAGCACAAAAAAAATAGAGGAAAAGGTGCTGCTCTAAGAACAGGAGTTCACATCGCAAAATCAGAAATAATTCTATATACGGATATTGACTTTCCTTATACTTTAGAATCGATGAAGCAAATTATTAAAAACGTTCAGGAAACAGATTGTTCTATTGCAGTAGGTAAACGGAACAAGACATATTACGAATCAATTCCAAAAAATAGAGCATGGATTTCTAGCATACTTAAAACTACAATTAAAACTGTGCTTAGGCTCCCAGCATATGACACCCAATGTGGCTTAAAGGCATTCCAAAAAGATATTCAACCAATATTCCTAGAAACTAAAACTAACAGATTTCTTGTGGACTTAGAATTCTTGAGAAAAGTCAATAGATTAAAGCACATTAAGGTGAACCCAGTCCTAGTAGACCTGAGAAAAGGCATTCAGCTATCAGAAGTAAGTCTCAAGCTACTAGTAAATGAATCATGGTCCTTCGCTAAAATACTATTTAGCTGATTGATTCAAGTTCTTCCCAATATTCAACAGCTCTGCGCGTATGTGGGATGCAGATTGAACCTCCTACCAGATTGGCAATAGAAAGTACTTCGAACATTTCATCTTTTGAAACTCCAATTTCATAGCTTGTTCCTAAATGATACTTAATGCAATCGTCGCAACGCAAAACCATTGACGCTACAAGGCCTAGCAGTTCTTTTGTTTTTACATCCAAAGCACCTGCTTGGTATGCTTGATTATCAAGGCTAAAGAAACGTTTTAGCACCTTATTGTCTTGGGAGAGAATACGTTCGTTCATTTTCTCTCGGTAACTATTAAATTCATTTACTTGTGACATATTTATTTTTGTTTTTGAATTGGAATGAAAAAGAAGATTGCGCCTAGTAAAGAATTAAACGCAATGACTAGATAAAAAAGCAAACTTAGAGTCAATGAAATCTCATTGTCTAGTTGCAGATATTCTGCTCCATAAACGAATGCTAACTCTCTGGCACCTAAAAAAGGAAGTATATATGCGAAAGAGGAAACTAAAAAGATAAAAATATATTCAAGGTTCTTTGACTCTAGTCCAATGGCTCTAATGAGTAAAAAGATGGTAACTACTTGCAGAACCTGAACTATGATTGATAATAGTGTAGTCTTATTGAATGCTGGCAACCAGCTCTTAAAAAAAAGCTTGTGGACAAAAAGTGATCCTAATAGAACTACTGGAATGATTGCCCATGTTAAGACACTCCAATCAAATCCATTATCATAAAAATTGAAAAAGAGAATAGATAATATAATAAGAGCAACTAGACCATTTCCTCTATCCAATAGTGCACTCCAAATCAAGGATTTATATTCTGCATTATAATTTTTTCTCAACCACATTACCTTATATGCCTCTCCTCCTACCAAGGGTATAAAAAGATTATAAAACATAGAATTAAAATACAATTTGGTATTAATTTTTTCATCAACGATTATGTCTTGCGTCTTATAATAAGAGTTTAATCGAAATGCTGATATTATCTTTGAAATAAAAAAGGAAAAAATTGCTAGTACCCCGTAGAACACATTTATACTTTTAAAATGGACGGCAACCTCATTTAAATTTACTTTTCTGCTAATCAAGTAAACAGCTAGTATTGAAAGCGTAATTTTCAATACATTCATTGCTATCTTTTTCCCCTTCCCTGCCTTATTAATATCTGCTTCCATGTGCCTGTATAATACTCAACTTTCTAAATTGAAGATATCTTTTCTTATAATTGATTCGGAATTCAAAGTATGAAAATTATTGAACAAGACATATACTCTAAAAGCATGGATAGAAGCTTAATTTTATTAGGCCATCTAAGCTTTGTTGTATATATCCTTTTCACTATAATTTTCTATAAAGAAAGGCTTATTAACAGTGATGCAGCGTACTACACCTTTCATATGATCAACTTTGAAGAGGTCTTTGTCAAACATAACAGGCATATTAGTTATTTTACCCAGTGGCTGCCCCTCTTGTTAATTAAAATGGGCGCTTCCTTAAAGACAGTAATGTCTTCTTATTCCTTGATTTTTGGGATATGGTTCTATTTATTATTCCTAATAAACGTTTATGTTTTTAAAACAGCAAAAGGAGGAATTCTACTTGTTCTGGCTTTAATTCTGACCATGCGATATAAGTTTTACGCTGGTCATACAGAAATAACATTTGCTATAGCGGTTGGCACAACATTATTCAATTGGATTTCCATCGAAAAAAATAAAATTTCATGGCACAATCAATGGATATCAACTTGCATTGTATTTATCTTTTGCGCTTGGCTCTATATTATCCATCCAGTAATAATTGTACCTCTGTTAGCAATGCTCTCGTACAACGTAATTGATAAAAACAGATGGCTGGATTTTTGGAATTACGGCCATATCGGAATGGTCTTATTTACTTTCTTTTTGAGATTCAAAAATGTTATGGATGATGGATATGAAAGTAATAAAGTGAATTTAATCCAGGACTTTCCAGTTGTTTTTTCCAATACAAAAGATTATTATGTTTTTACTATTATTCAAGATTATGCATTTAATCATATCAGCATTGCCCTCATAGGTTTTATAGTTGCTCTTCTATTACTAATACGACATTTGAAACTCCTATCCGTCAGCTTATTATTGACAGCTACGACTGGGTTAATCATTTTAATCATTCTATCGCATTCCTATTTAAGAGCTGATCTATATATAATGATAGATGGGTACATTGCTATGTTAGGTATGATATGGGGACTAGCAATTATTAAAGCCATAGAATTGAACAAGTCAAAGAAGCTAAGTCTTATAATGTTAAGTACACTTATCATCTTATGTTACGCCCAAATTTTCTCTAAACATACTTTCTTCAAACAAAGACACATTTTACAAAAGGAATTAATGACATCTCAGTTAGAAAAAGGAAGTAGTAAAACCTTGGTAAAACTTGATAGATTTGATTGGGATAAATTATGGTATCCTTACGAATTTCCTCACGAGACAATTATGCTATCTGCATTGGATAAGACTATGGAAAATGCTTCTATTTTTGTGGATTATGATGGAAAGAAGGTAGAGGAATTCTTAGAACGTGAATATGACATGTTAGCATTTTACCAAAACGTAGGTCTTAATCCTAAGTATTTTAATTTACCTAAACAAAAGTACTCGAGAGTTGATAAAGTCCCTTGGAAAGATTAACTCTACTCTTTCTTTTCTTCACCAATTTCCATTAATCGACAATACTTAAAAGAATCTATCATGTTAACATGGTATCTACGCTTAATTGGATTCATGGCATTATTAAGACATACCATTACGATTTCCCCTTTATCTCTATCTCCCCCTCTTTTCACTGTGATCTCATAATCTTTATTCCTATTAAACATTTGAGAATAGAAATATGGGCTAGCACCAAAGTTATTATCAATAATAGAGAATTGTTTTAGACTCGGCTTAGTTCTTTCAACATGCTCAAGGAAGAGTACATATTGTTCATCTTTAACTTCCGATTCTGGATTATAAGAAACTTTGTTTAGCACATTATAAAATGCATACGCAGTAAGAAAAATGAACATAATTAGCATTGTGTATTTCAAACCTGAATCTTCTTGATTTAAGCTGCGTAACATGTGATAGATGTTTACCATCCCCATGGCAATTAGATAGGAACTTATCATGTAGAGTGGCGCAAAATACCATGCAGTTTTTGTACTAGACAACGACACGATTACAAAGTAGGAAAGGTAGCACAGTAGCATGCAAACAGCCAAATCTTTTTTCTTCTTGCTGTTTTCTTTATTAAAAAATATAAAAGGTATTGTCCAAGCAAATACAAACCACGGTGAATAATAATCTGAAAAATATATATCTAAAACATAGAAGAAGCCTCCTGAATGACCTTCTATCGTTTTATTGTATCGTCCAAATAATTCATAGTCCCACATTCGTTCAAAAAAACCTGGGTAGGCATTTTCCAGAAATAGAATAGTAAAAATATAAGAGGCTAATAATGCAAATGCAGCAACATAGGTTGAGCTTCGCCTTAACAGCATAAGTAACTTTTTCTTATACAGAGCGTACAATATAAAACCAGGTATTAAGACTAGACTTAGTAAATTCTTCGTAAGTAATGCCGCAATAGAAAAAAAGGTAAATAGAGCTAGATCCTTCAATTTATCATATTCGCAGAACAAATAAAAAAAGAGAATAGATAAAAAACTATATGCTGCGAACGCCACATCTTGGTCACCAAATCTTGCCATATGATCTCGCATGAAGCCAACACTAGTTAATAATATTATTGACAAGAGTATCCCATACATTGGTTCATGGAACTGCCTCCTCGAAAAATTAATAGTATATAAAAAGCATAAGATGAGTATAATCCCCATAGGAATTCTGAGTGCCTGTTCGCTAAGTCCAAAAATTTTAAATGACGCTGCTTGTATCCAAGTGCTAAAGGGTGGTTTTGTGTTTCTATGATCTGGTAAGACTTTATCCAGTACATTGAAGTTAGGCATATAGGCATTATTATCTGCCATGTATAATGCTCTACACGCAAACAGAGATTCATCCCAAGTTTTTATTGGATGTCTTCCTATATGATGAAATAGTGTAAAGTAGATAAGCAATGCATACAGTGAATAGAGCAAGTATTTTATTTTGCTATCCATCTTAAACTGTTCCTCGGTTTCGCTGTCTCCAAAGTGAAATAATCATTCTAATGGGTAGCAGCACAGAGGATATTACCGCTGCTGTCCAGAAAAATATCATTTGAGTTTTAATATATGATCCTAAAGACCTTTGCTTTTCTACTGAAAGTTTATCAAGAATAGTATATAGTCCTTGTTCATCCAAAAATGCCTGAAAGTCATAGATATTATCAACCATGTACATAATTATAGGAATAGACAGGAATATAAGCGCAATTTTGGGTTTAGTGGTATTTGCTATCCAATGATACTTAAGTAAGAAAATGTAACGAATAAAAGTTACACTCGCTATTATGAATATAATGTTTTCAAGGTAAAAGGGATAGTCTCTACCTAAACTACCATATATAGGTAAGAGTATAAGTATACAGAAAATCACTGTAAATACTATCCAGACAAGCTCTATGATTAATTTTGAATTCACAAATGTAAAGTTAACAATTGGTGAATAGCTGCAGTTAGAATTTCAAAAGAATAGGGATATAAAATGGGAATTAGCCTGAGTTTTGAAAACTATCCTTAATTTGCATTAAAGAGAAATTAATATCTGGATTTTGGAAACTCATGAACACACATCCATTCGTCTTAATTTGGCAAAAGCACTTTGTCACAGATTAGTTTCTGCTTACCCCAAGACGATCCAAGCATTTATAGTCTATGGTTCAGTTGCCATAGGTTCAGCAAAAAAGACAAGTGATATTGATATCCAGATCATCTCAGACAATCCAAGCGTACTTCTGCAAAGTAAAACTGAACTAATACTTAGGGAAATCCAACAAAAAAGTGGTGTCAAGATCGTTGTAAATGTTAAAACACCTTCTTTCGTTATTGAAGAATTAGTGCAAGGAGACAGCTTTCATGTCTTGATGTTTTTAAATGGAATCTGTCTTTTAGAGAGTTCAATGTTTAAGAACTTAAAGAGTTTAGTACACACAAAAAAACTTCCCAAAAGAGCTGTCATAGAAGATAAAGTGAGAAAAGAAGTCCAAAATTGGTCTGAAGAACTTTTCACACAAAGGCTAATAAACTTTAACAGTGATTGTAGTTTGAGTGTATTCCAGTTTCTCGCTTTTAAAAAAGTGCTAGAAAATGAATATCGAACTTGGGAAGAGCAAGAGATTTCCATTCAACGTTCTTCTAAACATATGCCAACTATTAATGAACTTCTTCCAAATTACAGCAACTGTCTTGATAATTTTTTGAGTTACAATAAAAATATAAATACCATTTCGCAAACACTAAATGCTGAGCATGGTTTCAATTTAATTGAGCTTTTAAAATGCATGCGTCACATATTAAAGAAAACAAGTGAATTGAAATGAGTACGGTGCATTCTATAAACAGAATTAAAATTGCAAATCAAATTCTCTTGGTAGTGCAGAAATTTGAAAAGTCAACTTTGCAATGCTTTATCGTCTATGGCTCTACTGCTCAAGGAACAGCAACGGAACAAAGTGATCTTGACATTCAAATATTAGTAAATGTCACCACGAACCAATTTGTATCTCATTTGGAAAAGGTCAAAAACGTATTTGAACAAAAATATAATCTAGAAATTGCAATAAACATCAAGACAGTAACTCAATTTTTGGAAAACTTGATAAGAAAAGAGCCTCTATATTTTTTTATTTTGGCTGATGGGATTTGTCAATTGAATAGCACTGTATTTAAAGGATTAAAGCATTTTCTAAAAGCATCTCCAAAACCAATTCAAGCTTCACTAGAAAAAGTCCATTCTCAAGGTATTCAAATTAGATCAGCTGCTATTCTTAAAACTGTAATGCCTGAATTTATTGCTGAATTTGAAAATTTGTTAGATGACTTTATAAAACTTCAATTTTTACAAAAAAACCCAATTCTTCAATACCTTGAATTATTCAGTAAAACTCAAGCTTCCAGAGAACTACACTTACCAAAGTCTATAAGTGCATTTAATATTAGTATTGCGAATATTGAAAACTTTAAAAACAATTCTTACAATTTAAGCGCAAGCTCTGAATTCAGTTTAATCGACATACTTAAAATTCTAAACATTATTCTTCAAAATACAAATGAAATTATACATGAATGATGAAAGCAAAAAAAGATTTGCAATTGCACAAAAAATATGCAATCATATGGAGGAACTTAGCCCCCACCCTGCTCAAGCTTTTATTATTTACGGATCAACAATCTTGGGAACGGCCAATGCACAGAGTGACATAGACATAATGCTTCTCGTTGATTTTACTGAGAGAAAATTCATGACTAAATTAAGGGAAAGGATTTTGGAATATCAAAACAGAACTTTAATTCACATCACTATTAATGTTAAGGTAGTTTCTGAATTCTTAAAAGAAATAACTGAAGGAAACCACTACCACATGCACATTGTACTCAAAGGAAAGTGTCTTTTGAATAGTAATATTTTTGAAGGCTTTAAATCAATTGTTAGCGCAAATTCATTACCCTCAAAAAAAGAACTGATTATTAAGAATGCAACAGATACCCATATGCGCGTACAAGACTTATTTTTAGGATCCCTGGTTAAGCTATGTACGGGAATACGCATAACAATTCTCAAATACTTAGATTTAAAGTTAGTTCAATCAATGAGCCTTGACAGTTGGGAAGAATACCAAACTGTCATTCAAAGAGAAGCTTATGCGCCTACGATTAAAAAATTCCTCCCTCAATATTCAAATAGTGTAATTGCATTCTTTAAACTTAGTGACGAAGTCAAACCATTAGGCTTTGACTTAGATGTTTTAGACACTTTACCCCCATGTAATTTTATTGAACTCTTAGAATGTATCGAATTTATAAATAAGGATAGCCAAAAATCTGTTCAAGATTAACTGGAATATGGAAGAATCAAAAATAAAAACTGCAGTTGCTCAAGAGTTAAGTAAAAAAATAGACGAACTGGCCAGTCAAAATATTAAGTCGTTTATTTTATATGGAAGCGTAGCAACACAAACTGCAAATAAAAATAGCGATATAGATATCATGCTATTACTAGATTATTCTGACATGAATTTGCTTCAAAAAGTAAAAACTTTATGCGCAGAATTACAGGAAAGTTCTAATCAACAAATCGCTCTTAGTTTCAATACTGTTTCAAATTATCTTAGTCAAATGATGCAAGGCCACCAAATGTATTTAAACATGTGTATTCATGGCATTTGTCTTAAAAAAAGTCTAGTCTTTGAAGGCATCAAAAAGATAATTGAAAACAGTCAAATGCCATCGCACCAAGAAATCATCTCTCATCGCAAAGAATTTATCCAAGCTCAAACAAAATTATTTCTAGGAAGATCTATGACTGATTTTGTTGCTAACATAGATGCTATTGTACGCCGATATTTACATTTCAAAGAATTTGAATCCAGCAGTGTAGATAGTTGGAAATCTTATGAAGGGCTTGTAGACCACAAAGATTTCCAAGCATTAATTGAAAAGCACTTAACTGAATTCGCTCCAGAATTGAATAAATTCTATAAGTATAAAAAAGCATTTAGCCCAATCTTCCCTCCAAACTCTGAACGAATTAGTAGTTTAGATTTAGCCGTGCTTGTCAACTGTATAATCTACATTCAAAATAATACAGTTTAAACATATTCAGTTCATTGAATAATTTCCCAAGCGTTATCATTGTAGCTAAGAAGTCTGATATTTTCAAAAGCAAATTGGCTATAAAAAGCTTTTTCTTTAAAGTGCAAAAATGCATCCTTTAAAAGAGCGGGACTTAAATCTTTGAAAGCAACTGTAATATGTGGATGAAATGGATGATTCATTTTAATAGGTTCTTCTATTATGATTTCTACACATTGTTTTGCTGACTCATGGCACTTCAATAGACTATTAGATTCTTCAATATTTACAAACAAAACGTTTGGTTCGAAATAATTAAATCCATTTAAGTGGACTTCAAATTCAAGCTTATTCATGTTCAATTCTTGAATAGATTTTCGCAATTTGGCCTCTAGGATATGACCCATCCAGAAAGGTGGCACTAGGGTTACATGTGGAGGAGAATTCAAAGCATGGCTAGAAGAATATAAATTTTTGGCCTCTTTCTTAAAGCTCGTGAGTTCAGCAGATATTTCGTCCGGCGGGATTATTGCTAAAAAATAGAGCTTCTTGTTCATTCTTTAAAATAAAAAAAAAAAAGCAATAATTCTATTACCAAGTTTTTCTGATACAATTTAAAATTTATTGCTTTACAATTAATTTACTATAATTATTGCCTTCCATTTTTACATTTAAAATATAAGTTCCATTCTCCATGTTTGTTAAGTTCAGGACTCTAATTCCTTGATCTTGTATTGTTTTTGATACAACGAGTTTTCCTTCTGTTGTCCATATACTTACTTCATGGTCTTTTAAACTCACATTTGGCAAGTTGTAAGACAAGTAGTCTAGTGTTGGATTTGGAAATGCTAAAAGTTCTAGCTTTGAATCAACTTTATTAATGTTTACTGACAATATAGGAGAATAAGTAGATTCTCCATTGAAGTCCATTTGTTTCAATCTGTAATATGCTTGTGGAGCATATGGATCCTCATCAATCCAAGAATACTTTGTTTCAACGTTTGTAGTGCCTTTTCCGATTTCGAACCCAATTCTTTCCCAGGTATTTCCGTTTATACTTCTTTCAACTTCAAACCCCTCGTTGTTAATTTCACTGATGGTCATCCATTCAAGTACAACTTTGTTATCTATTCCATAAGCATCAAACTTTGCTAACTCTACACTAAGTGCAGGAGGTGAAACAAAACATGCATCATCCACTGCAGGTACATCATTATAGGTAAAACTATGTACAATTACTTTTCTTACGTCATCAGATTGAGATCCTGTTCCGGCTACAGTGGTAAGCTCTACAACTCCTAAGTGCTCTGCACCATTAATATTAAATAGTACTGGTGCAAAACCATGTGCACCAACACCAAGCGTATGAATAGTCCCTGATGAACCTGAAAGACTGTTCACACAATCAAAATCAACATCTATTAATGAAGGGAACAATAAAGTGGTCCCTGATTCCTCGATTCCGATGGCATTTCCAGTAAGAAGAATAAACACATCGTCAAAAGATGGATCATATGCAAACAGGCTAACATCATTTACACCATCCCCATCTATATCCAATGCGAGTGTTTCCCCTATAGTTGTAGGTTCAAAACATAAATCTGTTATATCATTTGTTACTATTGCTCCGTCTGCTTGAGTTCCTAGTAACAATGCAGAAGCGCTAGCTGCATATCTACTAATTTTTTGAATTTTATTTTTAGTCTTCATATATTAAACTTTACATGTCCATTACGTGTGTGTGTTCAAATCGTATTTGAACGTATTAAGGGGTATGCAATAAAATAAAGAAGGGAGTTTGTGGTTTGTATATACTAATGACAATATAAGAACAGCTTACCCTATAAGAAGGCAAAAATTAATTCATATGTATCTGTAAAATGACGTGTATATTACAATTTTGGAGCATGAACCAGACTGAGAGAGATAAGGCTAAGATACAACTACAAAATAGTGAATATCATTAGATGTTGTTTTAAGAGCTTTCATAAGTGATATTTAGGTACACCTATAAAAAGCTAAAGCCCTTCAAGATTTCCCTTGAAAGGATTTATATATAAAAGGCGGCTTGACTGAACGTTTCACGTAGTGTGGAAAGTCCTAAATGGACTTTCAAGTGAAGGAACCTCGACACCAGTCGAGGACGGGTGGCCAAGACTAGCCTGTACATTGATTCTTTAAAAAGCTAAAGCTCTTCAAGATTTCCCTTGAAAGGATTTATAAAAAAGGCGGCTTGACTGAACATGGTGAACTAAGACCAGGACTTTTCACGTAGTGAGGAAAGTCCTAAATGGACTTTCAAGTGAAGGAACCTCGACACCAGTCGAGGACG
>CALCMJ010000157.1 GCA_937967615.1 uncultured Saprospiraceae bacterium | reverse complement strand
GGCATTGACTTCATTGACGCTAGGAACGAAAATGGATCAGCAGAGAATTGAGAATGCGCTTATCCAATACCAAGATAATTTCATGTTGCATTATAACTTCCCTGCATTATCCGTAGGAGAGATTAAGCCTATGCGTGGTCCTGGAAGACGTGAAGTAGGACATGCAAATCTTGCAGGAAGATCTATTAAGAAAGTAATGCCGGCTGATCTGCCGTACACAATACGTATTGTATCTGATATTTTAGAATCCAATGGTTCTTCTTCTATGGCAACTGTATGTGCTGGTTCGCTTGCACTCATGGATGGTGGTATCAAAACAAAGGCGCCAATATCTGGAATTGCGATGGGACTTGTAACAGACGGAGAAAAGTTTGCAATCCTATCTGATATTTTAGGTGATGAAGATTCATTAGGAGATATGGATTTTAAAGTGACAGGAACAGAGAAAGGAATATGTGCTTGCCAGATGGATATCAAGGTAGATGGTCTTCCTTATGAGACTTTGCAGAAAGCACTTGATCAGGCGAAGGCAGGAAGAATTCACATATTGAATGAGATGAACAAAACACTCTCAACTGCGAATGAGGATCTTAAGCCACATGCTCCAAGAATGGAGAAAATTGTCATAGACAAATCATACATAGGTGCTGTCATAGGACCTGGTGGAAAAATAATTCAAGAACTTCAGGAAAGAACAGGAACAACCATCACGATAGAAGAAGTAAACAATCAGGGTGAGGTGTATATCAGTAGTACAAATGCTGAAGGACTTCTGGAAGCAAAGGCTGCAATCAACGCGATTGCATATACGCCTGAAGTAGGTGATGTTATGGAGGCGCAAATCGCAAAGATTATGCCTTATGGAGCGTTTGTAGACTTTACAGGAAAGAGTGGATTATTGCATATTTCTGAGGTGTCACATACGAGGATTGAAAATCTAGATGATGTGTTAAATGTAGGAGATATGGTTAAAATCAAGATCATAGGAATAGACCCTAAAACGGGTAAGTTCAAATTATCTAGAAAGGTCTTATTGCCTAATCCTAGAGATGCAGCAAACTCTAATTAGATCTTAGTTTTATTCATCATTTTAGGCTAAAAATGTCGTCTTCACGTTGTATATCCGTCACTTGACGTAAAAATGACTATTATCATACCTAATGATGAACTTTATACGTTACACTTTTGTAATAAATATGTAGCAATACATATTTTAGAGCATAAAGTCAAGACTTTGTGTAAAAAAAAGAAACTAACGGATAGATGAGGCAGTTAAAGATCACAAATAAGATTACTTCCCGCGAGAGCGTCGCTCTAGACAAATATCTTAATGATATAAGTAAAATAGAGATGCTTAGTGGTGACGAAGAGTCAACACTGGCTAAGAGAATTCGTGAAGGAGACCAGGATGCCTTGGAAAGAATGACACAGGGTAATTTACGGTTTGTAGTCTCTGTTGCTAAACAATACCAAAATCAAGGTTTATCATTAAGTGATCTCATAAATGAAGGAAATGTAGGTCTGATGAAGGCTGCAAAGCGTTTTGATGAAACAAAGGGCTTTAAATTTATTTCCTATGCAGTATGGTGGATACGTCAATCCATTTTACATGCAATCGTAGAGTACTCCAGAATGGTGAGACTGCCATTGAATAAGGTGAGTTCATACAATAAGATTAATGAAGCATATGTTTCTTTTACCCAGGAGTTTGAGCGCGAACCATCGCACGAAGAACTGTCTGAGCTATTAGAAATTAAAGTTGCTGACATATCCAATATGCTATCAGGTGGCGGAAGACATTTGTCTATGGATGCGCCTATAGGTGGAGACGAGGGAGATAGTACTATGCTAGACCTTATGTCTCCAGATGATCAGGCGATGCCAGATCTAAAGTTGATGAACGAGTCATTAAAAAATGAGGTGGCGAGTGGACTTTCACTATTATCACCTAGAGAGGTAGAAGTGCTTTCATCGTATTATGGCTTGAACGGCCATAAATCTTTAACCTTAGAAGAAATAGGAGAGCTTTACGGACTTACAAGAGAAAGAGTGAGGCAGATTAAAGAGCGTGCTCTGAGAAGAATGCGCAAGGCTGTAAACAAGAATGCACTCAAGTCTTATTTAGGAAAATAAGTATCAATTTGGCAGGTTTATTAAGATTATTAATTGTAGGAGGAATAGCTGTCGCAGGTATTGGTTTTATACTTTCCCAAGTTCTAGGATTTACTATCAGCGTTTCTAGGCTGACAAGAAAACTCAAAAGAGATATACTTACGTTGCGCAGTGAGCTAGAACCGTTTATGGCTAGTTTGATCCCTATAGAAAGAGAAGAGCTAGAGTTACTTTCTTTGAGCATGGAGAATGTGATAAAGAAGGGGAGGTTTGGCACAATAACAAAGGGGCATCTTTCCACTATTTACAATGAGAATGTAGCGGCGTTTGCTTACAAGACCTATGACGACAGCAAGTTCTTAATGGTATTGGACACGGAGGCGGATAAGTATACTTATGTAGGCACAGAGGAAGGAACAGATGTGTACATTAATGACAAGGAGTACGGAAATATTGATAATTCTGGGATATTACGAACTTTTGATAAAAAAATAGAGTTAGGAAGATTGGTTGATCAAAGTAATAGGTATTCAGATCTATTAGTGGGAGAACGCAAGCTTGCAAGTTTAGTAAATCCAAAGTTGAAAAATATGGAGAATGCAAGAGCCTTTCCTGTTTTAGCAGATTATACGGATAGTGACGAACAAGTATTGTTATCGCTTTCTACATTAAGTATAGTGCAGCGCTCAATAGATTAACATAAGACCTATCCGGACTACGCGATCACTTTAAAAATTAAAAGACATGTTTAAAAAAGCACTCGTTTTCATTTTCGTTATAGCGGCAACAAGTTTCCAGGGATTTTCCCAGACTAAGAATATGGACAAGGAAATGGATAAGGCAATAGAAGATCTTTCTATCATGCTGGACACAATGGACCTGAATAAACTTTTCAATTTTGATATTGCCAAGCAACTTGAGCAAGTAAAGCCAGATGCGGCGCAGATGGAATCTATGGAGGAAATGATGCAACAGAGTTTAAAGATGTTGCAGTCTATGGACTTTTCTGTTTTCGAAGAAATGCTTCAGCAGTTTGAAGGACAGTTTGAGGAATTTGATAAGATGATGCCTAAGTCTCCTATCACACCGCAGAAAAAAGGCAGCGATAAGAAGGGCGATAAGAATACACCTGCGAAGAAGAAAATTTAAGTCGGCTAGGGAAAAGAGTTTAGATCTTAGATTTTAGACGCTAGATTTATTTAGCGCAGCACTTTCTCTGTGTAGTTCTTTTAATTAAAATGAGGATAATAGAATTTATAAAATTTCGAAGGTGATAATAAATCATGTTCAACTATTAAGAAGTCTAGAATCTAGTATCTAAAATCTAAAGTCTAGTATCTAGTATTTAGAAAACACGAAGTGTTAGATATTCGTAACAATATTTCTGTCCAACATAATATCTTTCAGCTCCTTGAGCATCTTATATTCATGCGGCAATACTTTTTTCACAGCTTCCTTTACACAGAAATAAGTACCTTCTTCTACCTTGGGTAAGGTTTTTTGGATTTTATTCTTAACGCGTATTACATCATGTTTGATAATGCCACGCACTGAGGGGATTTGGTGCCAGTCAGCTTCTATGGCATAGGTGGTGAGTTTTGATCCATCCTGCTCGTCTGAGATGCCTAGTGTGATTAAATCTTGTTCTTCTAATTGAAGTGTATTATTCACATCACCTACAGGTAGCTTCCATACTTTAGGATCATTTTCTAATTCAGGGTTGATAAGGAAAACTTCTAATCCTTTCTCGTGAAACCTATAAATCACTAACCTTACTTTATCAAAGACATTCATATTCTTCATTATTCTGTAAATATAACAGTCCAAAGATAAAATTGTTGTTTTTAGGGTGGAATGTTGTTTAAGGATACGTTTATGGTTTTTGAGTATTAGTTGCTTGTTCATCTATTGCTTCCATTTTGTCATGATGACATCTTAAAGCAGAAGGATAGAACACAAATTCTAACTCTACTTTACCCACCAGTTTTCTTTTCAAATCCCTATTTTTGCAATAAGTGAAATCTAGAATTTAACATCTAAGACCCAACAATGGCATTAAAAGAAACAAATTTCAATTTCAGCCCAGAGCAAGAGTTCTATAAAGGGAAAGTGCGCGATGTATATTTCATTGGAAAGAAGATAGTAGTTGTTGCTTCTGATAGAATCTCCGCCTTTGATCATATCCTACCACGCGCCATTCCATACAAGGGGCAGATATTGAATCAGATAGCACGACATTTTTTGGAAGCAAGTGCAGATATCGTCCCAAACTGGTTAGAAGCGAATCCGGATCCAAATGTTTCAATTGGGAAACGGGCAGAGTCTATCAAACTTGAAATGGTGATACGTGGATACTTAGCCGGACATGCTTGGCGAGAGTATAAAGAAGGGAAGAGAATTCTTTGTGGTGTAACTATGCCTGAGGGGATGAAAGAAGGCGACAAGTTTCCTGTTCCTATCATCACTCCAGCGACAAAGGCGGAAGAGGGCCATGATGAAGATATATCTGCGGAGGAGATTTTAAAGCAGGGGATTGTGAGCGAGGAGCAGTGGAATTTACTTTGCAAATACACACGTAACCTCTTTGATCTAGGGACACATATGGCGAAGGAGCATGGATTGATTTTGGTGGATACCAAATATGAGTTTGGTTTTTACGAAGGAGAGATCATCTTGATAGATGAAATTCATACGCCAGATAGTTCGCGCTATTATATTTTAGATGGCTACACTGAGAGACAAGAGGTAGGCGAAAAGCAAAAGCAACTTTCTAAAGAATTTGTAAGAGAGTGGTTAATGGCGAATGGCTTCCAAGGAAAAGACGGACAGATTATGCCAGAGATGCCTGATGAATTTGTTGATAGTATTACTGAGCGCTATGAAGATTTATATACGCGTATAACAGGATTGAAATTGGAGAGGGGAGATTATGATGCAATTGAAGGAAGAATAGAAGATAATGTCAATTCATATTTTGAAGAGGGATAAGCTTTTCTATTTAAATAGATCTATTCTTTCCCCCTGATATATGAGGTCAGCCTGTGTCCACCCATTCCCAGTTGAAAGTTGATTTTTAAAACGAATGACAACTTCAAATACGACTTCTTTTGATGGATATTTTATTTCTACCATTCTAGATTGCCTACCATCTGCTCCAGTAACGTTGCCAGGAATCATGAGGCGGTTAGATGTCAGAGGAAGTATATCTACGTCACTTATATTACTAGAAAATAAATCTGCTCCGCGTTCTTTGCCATATTCCCATACCTGTTTTACAGTCATTGCGTCAGCATCTATTTCATATTCTACCATTCTGCTATATCCTGCATCCCCACTGAAGTTAGTTTTCCAGCCATTATCAAAGCATATGATATTTCCATTCTCCATTGCATGACAGGCATGTTGTCCCCATGTCCAACTAAAATCACTCGCTTGTTCCAGCCCCAGTTGCACATCTTCGTTGTAAGGTTCATCGTTTGCATTGACAGCAGTTAATAGAAAATCACTTGTCTCGTGACCATCGCCATTCATCCCTGATTTCCCCCAACCTTTATGCGGCGACATGATCCATTTTAATTCACGATTATTGTCAATCCCAAACACACCTTGGTATCTTCCGGAAAGCACATTTATGTTTTGACTCTCAATATAACTTACTGAATTTGTGTGTACCCAGTCTGAACTATTCCAATTCATTTCGTTTCTGTCTACATCCAAGAGTTCTCTAAAGTCCCAGGTATTGACAATGTTTTGTGAATTGGGGTTGTATTCAATCAGGTGATCTTGATTTGTGGGTGTATTCTTTTTTGAAGTGCACAGAAGAATGTTGCCATTGTCTTTAATGTAGAAATCATGGTGAATGTTATGATCGTTGAATTTCCAATCTTCTATTTTATTGAAGAGTAAGTCGTATTCGTCCATAAAATCAAATTGCCCAAATAGCCAGGTTTTGTTCTCTGTAAATTTTAGGGGACCTATCCATCCGACCCTATGACTTAGGTCAAGGTAGTATCTTATTCTGCCTAGCTCATCAAAAACAATGGGGTAAAATTGGAATCCATTTTTACTCCCAATGTTGAGCTCCACTAAGTTCCAGCCAGGTTCCATTTGAGCAGCTTCGCTTTTTAATATTTCTAGGTCGGGGAAAAAATCAGGTAGCGAGGGTGTTTCTATTTTATATGTTGTCACAGCATTATACATAGAATCCACAGTTCTGAATGAGAAATTGAGTGTGTTTTCAGAACTTGCAAATAGTCCAATAATATTAAAGCTGTGCTCTTTTTTATTTTTTGAGGAAAATCTGACTGAGGGATCTTCTTTAAGAATAATTTCTATATCACATGCATGCTTTGTCTGCACTTTCAGTCTTCCAGATAGAGGAGTTTTTCCATTTGGATTCATATTTAATTCTAAAGGAGAATCAAGAAGGTCATCTACAGGCACTGTAGAACCACTTGGTACACCTTCCAATGGGTCATTGCAACTCCAGCTAAAAAGAATTGCAGAGCAAAAGAATATATATATGAATTGTTTCACGGTATAAAATTAACGAATTATATCAAGACGATGTGTACACTTTGAGCGAGTATCTCTTGAATTATAAGACAAGTAGGCCTATTTCCTTAATTTGTTCCATAGTGCCGCCATACCAAAACAAAGAGAATTCAGGAAGTCCCTTTTCTTGATATTTTTCTTTGAAAAAAGAAAACGAAATGCTGTCTTTGGCATTTGAAATATCTTTCAATGTTTCAGCAATGAATTTCCCTTCTGATATATCACATGCAATCTTTATTGACTCTTGTTTTGTTGTAATTAGAAGACATTTTGTGAGTTCATCGTACTCTATAGGTGCTTGAAGCCAAACCAAAAGATTGGAGTCAAGGGCTGGTCGCATGGAGGCTTGATTTAAAAAGCTGAGAATAAGATCTTCTGGATGACTCGTCTTAGGAACGTCATGGTCAAACCAATTATCCAAAGGATGATCTAGACAAACACCATGCATATAGTTGTATAGTGATTTGTGCAGTCCCTGTGTAAACTTGTCATGATCAGTACCAGTTGGATCTTCGTGCGATAGATCATTGTTTGCAAAACTGCCAGCAGTAGGGTTGAGCTTCTTTACCTTAAACGCATCTGGATTCATGCCTACAGGACTATGTGCAGTCATTGCAAATCTATGCCAGAAGGCAGATTGTAAAATCCCTTGTTCAAACATTTGTCTAACTACTTCTAGGGAGTCAATGGTTTCTTGCGCAGTTTGTGTTGGGAAGCCATACATCAGATAAGCGTGTACCATAATACCAGCGGCATTAAAGTTTTGGTTTACTTTGGAAACCTGTTCTATGCTTACTCCCTTGGCAATGAGTTCAAGCAATCTGTCAGAAGCTACTTCAAGACCGCCAGACACGGCAATGCAACCTGAGGCCGCTAACAATCTACAAAGGTCATAATTGAAGCTTTTCTCAAAGCGGATGTTTGTCCACCAGTTTACGACCAACTGTCTTTTTAATATTTCTAAAGCTACAGCTTTCATAAGCGCAGGAGGAGCTGCTTCGTCTACAAAATGAAATCCTGTTTCTCCAGTTTGTTTTACAAGTTTTTCCATTCTATCCACGATCAAACTAGCAGAACTTGCTTCGTAGTTTTTTATATAATCCAGAGAAATATCACAGAAGGTACACTTACCCCAATAGCAGCCATGCGCAAGTGTGAGTTTGTTCCACCTTCCATCGCTCTACAGCCTATGCATAGGATTCGTAAGCTGAATGACGGAGAGATATTTTTTTAATGGTAATCCATTGTAATCTGGTGTGCCTACATTTGCTTGTTTTACATCAGGAAGTAAACTCCCATTACAATAGGATACTTTACCGTCTGTTAATTTGAAACAACGTTTTAGCATTGTTTCATCTATTTCATTATTTAAATAGGAAATAAGATTTAATAAAGGTGTTTCTCCATCATCTAGAGTTATAAAGTCTACGAATTCGAACACACGAGGATCGCTTAATGATCTGAGTTCTGTGTTTGGATAGCCGCCTCCCATGGCAATTTTAATTTTAGGGTGATGCTGTTTTATAAACTGTGCACATTTAAAGGCAGCAAATAGGTTTCCTGGGAAGGGGACGGAGAAGCATATTAAACTTGGATTTGAACTTTCAATCTTCTGTGCCAATATGGATAGCATGATCTCCGTGATGTAACTAGACAGACCAGTCTGTCTATCTGGCCCACCGCTTAACTCCGAATATAATTCATCAAAACTATTCGCAGAAATCCCCAATCTTTCAGCATATCTGCTAAATCCAAAATGAGGATCTATCACCTCAACAATAAAATCGCCTAAGTCTTCTAAATATAAACTTACAATATGCCTAGCCTGATCTCTGATGCCCATTGTTCCAAACGCCCACTCCAAATCTTCTAGCTGCTGGAACTTGGATGCCTCAGGTAGGAAATTGCGTTCAGAAATAAAATACGAAAGAGTAGGATCTTTATCTTGCAGAAATTGAATAGCCGAATCTATTGTATTGATATATTGCTCTCTAAGTGTGAATATGCGTTGCGCATTTTCAGATGATCCTTTGATCTTTGATTTTGATCTTTTAAATAATTCTTTCAGCCCTGTTTTTGAAAACATCCGTAAAATGGTATCTATTCCAAGATCCATTTGATCACTTGCTATGTTCTGCGTGTTGAGAAAGCCTTTGATATATGCCATCGCCGGGTAGGGTGTGTTTAGTTGTGTGAATGGCGGTGTAACAAGTAGTAATTTGAGGCTCACAAATATAATTTATGCCATAAAGATATCATTTCTACTTTGCTTATCTGAGACGTCAAATTTAAATTATTTGCCATGTCCAATATACTTTTTTTGTCTACCACACAAAAAAAGTAAAACAAAAAAAAGTCACCGCTGTAAAAAATGTGTCTACAAGAATTTTGCTCTTCTCATAGAATAAAACTCCTCCCTGCGGTCGTCAAACAGGTATTCTATTCTTTGGTCACGCTCATAAAATTCTTGCTTAACGTCAAATCCTTTAATGCGGGATTCTATTGTGAAATAGAAACTATAAGAATTTTGATCTTTATTTTTTATCGAAGCCATTCTGAGTTAAGCACGAATTTATTTTTCAACTGTATCACCAAGAGCGCTCATTCTAAATTTTTCATTCTCTGCCTGCCTGTGTTCTTTTTTCATGATGGCTTTCATCTGTGCAACAATATTAGGATGTTGATTAGCAATATCATTTTCTTCTAAGATGTCATTATCTAGATCGTAGAGTTCAATACGCATATTTCCATCAAGGATATTCTTTCTAATTGCTTTCCAATTATCTTTTCGTACAGCTTGCTGTCCTTTGTAGCTAGGAAACTCCCAGTATAAATATGGATGTTCTTTTTGAGATTCGTTAAGTAGACTTGCTTTAAAACTGATTCCATCTGTTTCCAATGGGGTGTCTGCCCCTACTATATCGCAAATGGTAGAAAAGACATCGTAGAAACTTGAAACATGATCAGAACTTGTTCCTGCTTTTATTTTGTCAGGCCATGATGCAATAAAGGGTACACGGATACCTCCTTCGTAGACAAAGCCTTTTGTTTTTCCATAGCCATTTGAAAAAGGTTTAGAACTTTCAAAATATTCAAAGTCAACACCTCCTGTGTAAGTGGGTCCATTATCTGAAGAGAAAAAGATGATTGTATTTTCATAAATTCCCAAATCTTTTAATCGCTGAACCAATTCACCCAGTTGTTTGTCCAAGTGGCTTATCATGGCTGCATATGTAGCACGTGGATACCTATTAGGGAAGTATCCCTTATCGCCCAAATATGCTTCGTCAGTTTCCATGATGTTTTTGTAATCTTCAAGAGCGTCGCTTGGAATTTGCAAAGGAAGGTGGGGAAGCGGTGAAGCATAATAGAGGAAGAAGGGGCTTTCTTTATTATCATCTAAAAACTCAAGGGCCTCAGCGTGTATCATGTCTGGAGCATATTCGGTTTGTGTGTATTTCGCAAAGTTATCTTCTTCGTTAGGATTCAGTAAACTGTCGAGTTTTTCGTGTGGCGAGATCAGGTCGTTTTTAAGTAATACTTTTTTATCATTCGCCCAAAGATGAGAAGGGTAGAGTTGGTGTGCTTGACGCTGGCAATTATAGCCATAGAACACATCAAAGCCTTGTTTGTTGGGTACGCCCTCAGATCCTGGTGCACCAAGACCCCATTTGCCAAAGATTCCCGTTGTGTAATTCTCAGATTGTAATTGCTGCGCAATTGTTACAGTGCTTTCAGGTAGAGGCCGCTGTCCTTCCAGGCCTGAATTTGTATATGCTGCCTTGTAGTTCCAAACATCGCCACGTTCCGCCCATTCGTCATTTCCTCTGATGTACGCATGCCCAGCATGTTTGCCCGTTAAGAGTATACATCTCGCCGGAGCGCACACTGGTGCTCCAGAATAGTGCTGCGTAAATCGCATTCCATTTTTTGCTAGAGCATCTATGTTTGGTGTTTTTATAATTGATTGGCCATAAACGCCTATTTCTCCATATCCAATGTCGTCAGCTAGGAAATAAATGATATTAGGTTTTACGTCATTACTCTTTTTATTGGAACACGATGAAAGGAAAAGTAGAAAGAAGAAACATGTTGCAAATTCTGCAATGCGTTTAGCCATACTATGAAATTGAATGCTATACATTAATTTACTAAAACTTCATCTATAAAGATCCAGTTCCTAGCCCCTGGTGCAGCATGCCATGCTGGATTTTTTAATGTTCCTAATACAGTCAACTGAAGATATCGAGCATCTGTTTCTTCAAACTCTAGAAGAAATGATTTTATGCTTGGTTCCTCAGGTCCTTTTGTTATAGGTATGTTTAATTGTTTAGTTTGCGTGTAGGTTTTTCCGTCAGCAGAGGTACTTAGGTTTATGCCTTTAGGATAGAAGATATATGACCCAGTATTTTCCATTGCACCTACAACAACATTACTTACGCTCTTTATTTCTCCCAGATCAAAAGTGGCTACCATATTTTCTCCTTCGTAGCCCAACCATTTTCCGTCAACAAAACTGTCGCTTCCTTTTTCAAAATCTATTAATGATTTTGCACCATTCGCCTTGTATTTATCACTGGGTTGTTTCTTTAATCTTACGGAAGCAATTTTATGCCCAACTTTCGTATAGACAGCTTCAGCAATATCAGAAGTTTTCCAAGCTTGCTTTATACTAACTGCTTTGATATTTGAAGTTTTATCTATCAAGAATGGGAGTTCATATTTTTGTGATGTACTGTCTGGAGTGGTCCCATCCGTGGTGTAGTGTACATCTACATTTTTAAAATTAAGACTTAGACTTACACGAAGGGTATCACTGAAAATATCTGTTTCGGCCGCTATTATAGGGGGCTTAAGTCTTGCATCACCAAAAATGGATGTGTCAATATTATGGCTTACTTCTATAAGCGGTTTTTCCAATTTAAATTTTTGCAATGCTTCATCGCTTACTTCCGTTTGCCAAATGTAAAGTGAAGAGAGGGAAGTCATTTTTTTAAGAGATTCAAATGCGTCGTCATTTATTTTAGTGCCATACAAATTCAGAGATTTTAAATGCTCTAATTTTTCAAGATGTTTGAGTCCCTTTGCACTAATATTTGTATTCTGTATTTTGAGTTTCTGTAAATTTTTAAAAGACGAAAGGGCGGACATCATACCGTCGTCAATATTTGTAAATGACAGATCTAACTCTGTAATATTTTTAGCAATGTTCTTGAGTTTAGATATTTTACTTTTCTTGAGTGTTTGGTCTCTATTAAAACTAGCAAACGCAAATGGACTTTCCGCGCTTTCAGGAATAACAGTAATACCTGCATCAGAGAATTTCGATAATGTTTTTGGGTCAATGTTATTTAAACCCGCTGCATCCAGTTGTGATACACTTGTTTCATATCCTTTAAGAATACGTGTGATATCATCTGTCTTTTCAGTCTGTCCTACAGACGATGTAAAACTTGCTCCCTTTTCAATCCACCATTCCAGTAATTTTATCTCGTTTGCATTAGGTCCTTTTTTTCCTTTTGGTGGCATATGCTTTTCATCTTCCAATGGTAAATGCAGTCTGGAAATTAAGGGGCTACCTTGCGCATTTCCTTTTATGAGTATTGCACCTTCATCACCTCCCTTTTCTAATGCGGCGATGGTATTCATTATTAATCCTCCTTTCTTCTTTCCTTCGTTATGGCAGCTATAACATCTCTTTTTAAGGATAGGCTCTACAATGTCACTGTACACGATGAGTGAATTGACGTCACTGACCTTAGTCTCTTGTTTGCTTTCTTTGGCTTTTGTCAGATAGTCTTCGCCATGTGTTAGACTTCCGCCATAATGACCTGCGATCGTGAGTAAGATCATGTTGAGCACAAACATTGGAAAATAATATTTGCCATATTTACTTTCCTTATTTCTATGTAAGAAATATAAAAGTATTGTCCCAATCGTTACTGCAAGAGCAAACCAAAAATGTAAACCTATAAGGCGTTCATCGAATTCTCCTTCTTTAGGCATTATCCATCCGGTAAACCAAGCTAAAACAGATGATGCAATTGTTATCTGTAATATGAATGGTAAGGCATATTGTAAATGTGCATACTTAAGTTTTCTACTCGCAAGCTCTACGAGGAATGCGAGTATTAACATACCTATGGGGAGATGGACTATGAGTGGATGAAACCTTCCAATTATTTCTCCCATTATTCAATTATTATTTCATCAATAAATATCCAAGGACTTGTTCCTTTGCCCTGGTGCCATTCAGGAATTTCTTTGAAATTTTGAATAAAGAATTCCAGATGCTTATAAACTCCAGCTTCTATTTCTAATTCAACAAATTCCAAGGATGCAGCTGTGTTTTGAATTGCTTCATTCAAATCCTTCCTACCAATTACATAATCATGATCTTTTACTCTAATGGACTTTGGTAAAAATATCCATGCGTTGTGATCTGATAACAACGAGAATTTCACCTTTTCAATAGGAATCGCTTTTTCAAAATCAACAATAATAATTATTCCCTCACTTTGAAAGCCTAACCAATGGCCAGCTCTGAAATTCAATGTTCCTTTTTTTAGATCAAAAAAGGATTCTACTCCATCGCCAGGATAGGTTTCATCTAAATCAGGAAACGTTTTTATTTTTTCGGGATTTACGCGTTTAGATACTTTAAAAACTTGAACGGTTTGTGTTTCACTTGTTTTAAACCCTGGAGCACTCGCTTGGAATTTAAGCTTGCTTGATTTATCAAGATAGATAGGTTCTATATATTTTTGACTCATCCCATCATTTAGCGTATAGTTTATCTCAGCATTAGGATATTCAAAATCCACGGATACTTTTGCTTTGTCAACGAAAAGAATAGAGTCTACTGAGACCAATGCTGGTGCAAGTTGAATGTTGTCTGTCTTTTGTAAAAACTTAATATATTTTAAGTAATCAAGATCCTTGTCTATTGATTTAGTTTTCTGGCTGCAAGAAACCAGGAGTAAAGAAAATAATATGACGAGTAGACGGGTCATATTCTATACAGTTTTATAGGATAGGTTTTTCCAGAATTCCATTGGGCCACATAAAGATTCTCATCATCATCTACACAGACATCATGTGGGTGTTTAAACACTTTAAGCGTCTGATACATCTTTTTCAATTTTCCATTTACATACTTTGGTTCACTTCCGCAAGGTGCTGAGATAAGTTTATCTTCTTTGTCAAGGATGGAAACAAATCCTGTATTTTCAGCCCCATCTCCAGACCATATAGTAGCCATGTATACATTCTCTTTATGGATAACTGGTCTGCAAATATATGCGCCTGGTAGGTCAATCGTTGAAATCAATTTCCCTTCCATAGAGAAACGCTTTAATTTGTTTTGTGTGCGTGCAGTGATAAGCAGACTTTCAGTTCCATTTCTTTTATCTACGCATATTCCATGTGCATTATTGAAGTGTTTTTCTGCTATGCCTTTCCCTCCAAAGACATTGAGTAATAGGCCTTTAGAATTGTAATGTAAAATGTATTGCAGGCCGTAGCCATCAGCTACATAGATGTCACCATTTTCAGCAATCGCTGTTTCTGTGGGAACATACTGATCTGCACTTTTGTATTTGCCTGAATCTGCTGGGTAGGGGAATACTTGAACAATCTTTCCATCAATCGTCGTTTTTATTACCTCATGTCTTTCATTGTCGGAGATATATAAAAAATCTTGTCCATTCTCAACATTTAGTGTTAGGCCATGTGCTCCGGGAAATTGTGTACCCCAAACTTCTACGAGTTTTCCTTTTTTGTCATAAACGATGACATTGTTCTTTGTATGATTCGTCAAAAGAATAATTCTTCCTTTGGAATCTTGCACCATCTCGTGGCAATCATTCACTGGGTAAGCAGTTGCATTCAATGCACCCCAAGACATATCAATTTTGTAGCGATGGCTATTATGACCTACGATAAGATCCTCTATGTTTTTATATTTTAAGGAGTCCATAGCACCTATACACAAACCACCCACCGTGAATTTTGAAGACGTTTTTATGAATTGTCTACGGATCATTTATGCAAGTAAATCGTTAATTACTTTTCCATGAACGTCTGTCAATCTAAATCTTCTTCCCTGATATTTGTAGGTGAGTTTTTCATGATCTATTCCTAAAAGATGTAACATGGTAGCTTGAAAATCATGGACATGTACTGGGTCTTTAATGATGTTATAACCAAATTCATCTGTTTCACCATATACCATACCTGGTTTTACTCCACCACCTGCCATCCATATAGTAAAGCAACGTGGGTGATGATCTCTGCCATAGTTATTGTCCGTCAATAATCCTTGTGAATAATTCGTCCTTCCAAATTCTCCTCCCCATATGACGAGCGTATCTTCCAGCATTCCTCTTTGTTTAAGATCCATGATGAGTGCAGCCGAGGCTTGGTCCACATCATTTGCTTGTTTCTTGACAGCAGAAGGAAGATTGTCATGATGATCCCATCCCATGTGATAAAGCTGGATGAATCGTACATCTTGTTCCGCGAGTCGTCTTGCAAGAAGGCAATTTGAGGCAAAGGTGCCTGCTTGCGTTGCTTCAGGTCCGTACATTTTATAGATATGATCTGGTTCTCCTGAAATATCCATGAGCCCTGGTACAGATGTTTGCATCTTGTAGGCCATTTCATATTGTGAAATTCTACTTTGAATTTCTGGATCGCCCGTTTCTTCATATTGTATCTGGTTCAGCTCAGCAACTTTGTCCAGCATGTTACGTCTGCTCTGTTTGCTCATGCCTTTTGGATCATTCAAAAATAATACTGGATCTTTTCCTGATCTAAATTGTACACCCTGATGTAAGGAATGAAGAAATCCATTTCCCCAAAGTCTGGAATAGAGTGGCTGCCCAAAAGGTCTTCCTGTTCCTCGTGATAAGAGAACGCAGAAGCCAGGTAAGTTTTCGTTTTCACTCCCTAGTCCATAGCTTAACCAAGAACCTATAGCTGGCCTACCTGGTTGCTGTGAGCCTGTCTGAAAAAATGTAACAGCAGGATCATGATTTATAGCTTCCGTGTACATGGATTTGACCATGCATATATCATCAACTACTCTAGAAGTGTAGGGTAGTAGTTCGCTTAACCAAGCTCCACTTTGTCCGTACTGATCAAAGGAATACAAAGAATTTGCCAAAGGAAAACTATCTTGACCTGATGTCATCCCAGTAAGTCTTTGTCCATTTCTTATTGACTCCGGCAATTCTTGACCCCTCATTTTTTCTAAAAGAGGTTTGTAATCAAAAAGGTCTAACTGGGAAGGTCCCCCACTTTGAAATAGATAAATAACGCGTTTTGCTTTAGGTGCAAAATGAAGATGAGAGAGTGCTGTTGAATTTTTTTGAATGAGAGATGCTGGACTAGAATTTGAATTGCAACTTAAAAGACTGGTACCTAAAATGCTCGATAAAGCTGCTGCTCCTATACCTACACTTCCTTTTGAAAGGAAGGCTCTTCTGTTGAGTAAATAGGATCGTTCTTCGATTGGATTTTTCATGACTTTCTAATCGTTTCGTCTAGGTTAAAAATAGTATTCGCTATAAAACTGAAGGCAGCAAGAGACTCATTATCATGAAAAGCAGGTGTCGCAAAATTTCCATAACTCAACAAAGAAGTTGCAGCGTTTGGTTTTTCTTTGAAGCGGTCGTATTCTTCTTTGTACATGGAGACAAGTGAACGTACTTCATTGTCGCTTGCTTTTCTGGAAGTGGCGAGGGTAAACATGTATTGTATTATATCAGATGGATTGTATTTATCCGTCTCATCTTTGTTTTCTAAAATCGCTCTATAAGCCAATGCTTTGGAGGCTTCTAAATATGTTGGATCATTCATCAGTACTAGGGCTTGCAATGGCGTACTTGTGTTCTCCCTTTGTACAGAACAAAAATCTCTTGTAGGTGTATCAAAGAGCATCATGTTAGGGGGAGGGACTGTGCGTTTCCAAAAAGTATATAGACTTCTTCTATAGTTATTGTCTCCTTCATCTTGTACATATTTAGCAGTGCTACCACCTCCACCTCCAGTCACTTCATTCCAGAGTCCATCAGGCTGGTAGGGTTTAACACTGGGTCCTCCTACATCATGCACAAGTAGTCCGCTTATACTGAGTGCATGATCTCGTAACATTTCAGCAGATAATCTTGAGCGAGGAGCTCTTGCAAGGAAATCATTTTCAGGATCCAATTCCAGCATGCGTTCACTGATCTTACTTTCTTGTTTATATGTTGAGGAATTGACTATGTACTTTATAATTTTCCGAATGTCCCATGCATCGTTCTTAAACTTCATTGCTAGATGATCTAAAAGTCCTGGATGGGTAGGGAGTGCTCCTTGATTTCCAAAATCGTAACTAGTGGAAACAATACCTTTACCGAAGATCTGTTGCCAAATTCTATTGACCATGACACGGGATGTTAATGGATTGGTATCTGTGAATAACCAATCAGAAAGTCCAAGTCTATCTTTGTATGAATTGTTTGTGTCTTTCTTTCCAAATTTTGGAACATTTGATTCTACGCGTTTTAGTGGTTGATCATAAACACCTCTGTTAAGTACATGTGTCTCTCTCGGCTTGTCTAATTCTTTCATCACCAAGAGAGGAATACTGTCAATAGTGTCTAAGTTGTTTATGAAATGCAGAGTGCTTTCTATTTCTTCTTTTGTGATTTTTATATACGGTTCAGGAATTGCACCATAAGATGCAATGAGTCCTTCTTCGTCAATATTATTAAAGTAACTATAGAGTTGGAAATATTCTTCTTGGCCTATAGGATCATATTTATGATCATGGCACTTAGCACATTCAAATGTTAATCCTAAGAAAGCAGTCCCAAATGTGTTAGTTCTATCTGTAACATATTCAGCTCTGTATTCTTCTGGAATTACACCACCTTCTTGTGTGATTTTATGATTCCTGTTAAAAGCAGTTGCAATAATTTGTTCTCTACTAGCTTCTGGTATAAGATCTCCAGCAAGTTGCCACTTTACAAATTTGTCATAAGGCATATTGTTCTTGAAGGCGTGGATCACCCAATCTCTCCAAGGCCACATAGTGCGTTCTAGGTCATCCTGATAGCCATGTGTATCCGCATAGCGTGCAAGGTCCAACCATTCATTTGTCATGCGTTCTGCGAAAGCGTATGAGTCTAGATACTTATCTATTATCTTGTTATAGTTATCCTCAGAATTATCATTAGTAAATGACTTAATTTCTTCTAGAGTAGGGGGTAGACCGGTTAGGTCAAAACTTAACCTCCTTAAGAGTTTTTCATCTTGAGTTCTTTGAGATGGATTTAAATTGAGCTCTTCTAGTTTGGCAAGCACAAAATTATCAATAGAGTTAGACGGCCAATCTGTGTTGGATACTTCTGGTATCTCTTGTGTTACCGGAGGAATAAATGCCCAATGCTCTTTCCATTCTGCTCCTTGTTCAATCCAACGCTTTAATATTTCTTTTTCGTGAGAGGATAGAGAAAGATTGGATTCTGGAGGTGGCATCATATCATCTGGATTGTCAGTGAAAATCCGATGTATCATTTGGCTTTTGTCTAGATCCTTTGCAACGATTGCATATCTATCTTTTTCTTCTCCCAGTCCTGCAAAAGCAAGTTCTTTTGTGTGTAATTGTAGGCCAGCTTCAACTTTTGATTTGTCGGGACCATGGCATTTAAAACAGCGATCAGAGAGTATCGGTTTTACATGAAATATAAAATCTACTTTATCTGGAAGTATTTCGTTTAAGCTAGAACTTACAGTGGACTTTTTTTGTGTAAGATCAGAGCTACAAGCATCCCCCAAAAATACAATGGTAAACATTCCTAAAAGAAACATTCCCAAGTAAAAGAATTTTGTATGCAATACCGTTCTCATTTCAAGTAATAAAATTCTAATTCCTAATTCTTATTTCCTCATTCTTAATTCTTATTTCTTAATTCTTCATTCCTAATTCGCTCCTTCCAGCTTTGTAGCCCCTCATCGCATAGTATAATATGTACGCAAAAGCAAATACAGGAACCATATAGCTTAATTGCAATCCAATGTTGTCTGCAAGAAATCCTTGGATCAATGGAAGAATCGCTCCGCCTACTATTGCCGTAACGAGTAAGCCAGAACCCTGGCTTGTGAATTTCCCTAAGCCATCTATGGATAAAGTGAAAATATTACTCCACATGATAGCATTGCAAAAACCAACTAATATGATTGCCCATGCTGCAATCCATCCTGTGGATAGAATGCCTACTACCAAAAGTAGAATTGCTGCAATTGCCATGAATGCAAGGAGTTTGTGCGATTCCATTTTTTGAAGGATTGCTGCACCTAAAAACCTACCTACCATGAGTCCACCCCAATAGAATGATAGATATCGTCCTGCGTTTTCTGGTTTTAATCCTGCAATAGATTCTTCGCCTAAAAAACTAGTGAGAAAACTTGCGACGGAAACTTCTGCGCCCACATACATGAAGATCGCCAAAGCGCCTAAAATAAGATGGGGGAATTCCCATATGGAATTTTTATTGTGAGTAATTTGATTTTCTTCTTTTTGCGAATCCAGATCCTTCATATCTGGAAGTTTCAAAAATGAAAAGACAGCTGCTAGGGCAAATAAAGCAATTGCTAATCCAACGTATGGCACTTG
>CALCMJ010000156.1 GCA_937967615.1 uncultured Saprospiraceae bacterium | reverse complement strand
TTGGCATCTGGAATTTCGCTTAGCTTGTAGAAAATCTTTAAGCCTAATTTCTGTGCTATTTTGACATCTTGGTCTGCGCCCTTAGACTCTCCTTCTATTCTTAATACAGCATCGCATTTTTTTATTAAACGATGTGCAGTAGGATATTGTATTTCAGTAAAAATGTCATCACCTACTTCTTTTGATCCTGCTAAATGCATTAGAGGATTTGCAACCCACTCTCCTATCATAGGGATATGCCCTTTTCGGAAAATGGGAAGTGTGACTGCCTCCAATTTTTCCATGTTTTTCTTTATGAGGTCAATGTTATTATTGGTTCCGCTGCGATAAGGTCCAGCTATTAAAATCATCATCATAATTCATGTTTTTATAAAGGAAGTAAATTATGTTCAGTAAAATATTAAGATAGTTTAAGACTAGATTATTTCTTCTTTATAGAGCTCAAAAACTCTGGAGTAACACCTAGGTAAGATGCAATTTGTTTTTGTGTAATCTTTGGTAGCATTTGAGGATACTTTTTGATGAATCTTAAGTATCGTTGTTCAGTAGTAAAAGAAATATTTTCAAGAGCACGGACCTGCTCTCTGATATATGCATTCTGAAATAGAATCCTAAAAAACCGTTCAAATTTTGGAATCTTTATATATAACTCTTCTAGCTTCTGGAAATCCAATTCCATAACGCGACTTGCCTCTAAAGTTTCTATGGATAAGACGGCAGGTTTTTGATGTACAAATGCATCCATATCAGTTATCCACCAATCTTGAACAGCAAACATTATTGTAGACTCCTTACCTTCCTCATTCATATTGTAAGCTCTTAAACTTCCAAACTCAACAAAGTATAATTTCTTGCAAGTTTGCCCTTGACTTAAGATACGTTCCTTTTTGTCAAGATCCTTTAGCTTCAATACTGAGAGAAAATGATCAATTTCAAGATCATTTAATGTAATATGCTTTTCAATGTTTTTTAAAATTTGGTAGTCATTCATTGTTTAAAAGTAAAAATTGTAAGCAAGAATTGCATACATCCGTTATGTTCAATAGATAATACTGTAAGAGTGCTAAAGCACAGCATATATACTCTGAATCCAGTATTGCCGATAAATAGCTTACATTTGCAGCTAATTTAAACACAACTATTGGAATCATTCAAACGCTTAGGACTATCTGAGGAAATACTGAAAGTATTAACTGAACTTGGATTTGAAACACCTACCGAAATACAAAAACTAGCAATTCCCCGACTTCTTTCCGAACATCGTGACATGATAGGTCTAGCTCAGACAGGCACAGGAAAGACAGCTGCCTTTGGATTGCCTTTGCTAGAACATATTGACAGAGACAATAATGCAACCCAAGGACTTATCCTAGCTCCTACTAGAGAGCTGGGAAAGCAGATCGCTGAACAGCTTGCTATTTTCAGTAAGTATCAAGACAAATTAAATGTGTTGCCTGTTTATGGTGGCGCTGCAATATCAGGACAGATAAGAGCTTTAAAAAAACCGCAGCATATTATTATAGCTACTCCAGGAAGATTGATTGACCTAATAAAAAGAAAAGCGGTCAAACTTTTTGAATTGAAATTTTTAATTCTAGATGAGGCAGATGAGATGCTGAATATGGGATTTAAAGATGAGCTTGATGAGATTTTAAAGTACACACCAGACGATAAATTGACTTGGTTATTTTCTGCAACTATGCCAAGCCAAATAAAAAAGATCGTCAACAAGTTCATGAACGATCCTATTGACATCCGAGTAAACACTAAAAATGAGGTCAATAAAAATATAGAGCATCAGTACATCGCAGTTAAGCAAGCAGACAAAACAGAAGCACTTATTCGCTTTCTAGATTTGAACGCAAATATACGCGGTGTTGTATTCTGTAGAACAAAGCGAGACACGCAAAACCTAGCAGAGACCTTACTCAAAAGAAACTACAAAGCAGATGCACTCCACGGAGATCTCTCCCAAGTGCAAAGAGATCGCGTAATGGGGAGGTTTAAGAAGAAGGAATTACATGTTCTTATTGCTACAGATGTTGCGGCTAGGGGAATAGATGTAGATGACCTTTCTCATGTTTTTCATTTTACGCTACCAGATGATGCAGCCTATTATACGCACAGAAGTGGAAGAACAGCACGTGCAGGTAAAGATGGAATTTCGATTGCATTTATTAATGGACGAGAAGGTGGTAAAATCAGGAGACTTGAACAACAACTTGGCATCAACATTAAAAAAGTTCTTATTCCTGAGGCCTCTGACATTGCGGATATCCGCGTAAAAAATTATTGTGAGCAGTTACTCAAAATCAAAGCGAAAAGCGTAAAAGAAACACCGCTTTTTGAGAAGGCAAGTGAAATCCTAGAGACACTGAGTAAAGAAGACCTTATCTCAAAAATCTTAAAAATAGAATTAGATAGTTTAAACCTTGGTCAAGACTCAGATCTAAATGATAAGTCTACTGGTGGGGGCGGAAGAGATAGAGACAGAGGTCGTGGTGGCCGAGGGCGAAGTGGCGGAAGAAGTGGAGGCCGTGGAGGAAGAAGTGGCGGTCGCGGAGGAAGAAGTGGTGGTCGTAGCGGTGGAAGAAACGGTGGTGGTGGTCGCAGTGGCGGTGGCGGTAGACGTTCAGAAGAAGGCGGAAGATCTAGATCTTCAGAGTCTGCGGATTCTGGAGGAGAAAGACGTTCAAAAGGCTCAAAAGGCTCAAAAGGCTCAAAAGGAAGAAATGCAAAGATTGATAAAGGAGCTGCTGGGAAAAACAAACGTGCAGGAAGGAAGAAAAAGAGAGATTAAGCAATTAGAATTAAGTCCAAGTTGCTAAGTTCAAATATCTAGTTAAGCGAGATGCTTATAAATATCTATTGTTTTATTAGATTGTACATCTTAACTCTAAGATTATGCGTGTACAATTCATTCCTCTCTGCATTTCTTTTCTTGCAATGTGGTCTTCTTGCCAATCTCCAAAAACTAAGGACCTCCCTAGTAAACCTAATATTGTTTTCATCATGTCAGATGATCATGCCTATCAAGCGATCAGCGCATATGACCAAGGTCTTACAAGTACGCCTAACATTGACCGAATTGCACAAGAAGGTATGCTATTTTCAAATGCCTGTGTTACTAACTCCATATGTGCTCCATCCCGCGCAGTCATTTTAACAGGAAAACACAGTCATCTAAACGGTAAAATTGATAATCACTTTCCCTTTGACACAAATCAGATTACCTTTCCCCAAATCCTAAATGACAATGGCTACCAAACTGCCATGTTTGGTAAACTCCACTTTGGAAATAATCCTAAAGGATTTGATCAGTTTAAGATTCTCCCTGGACAAGGCCATTATTACAATCCTGATTTCATCACAAAACATGAGGGAAAAATAAATGTAGAAGGCTATGTTACCGATATAATTACAGACATGACCCTAGATTGGCTCAAAGAGGAACGAGAAGAAGATAAGCCCTTCATGCTTATGTATCTGCATAAAGCACCACACAGAGAGTGGCTGCCCGCTGAACGGCACTACAAAGAGTTTATGCAAAAGACCTTCGCCGAGCCAGAAACTCTATTTGACGATTATGAGAACAGAGGGACTGCCGCCAAAACTGCAGAGATGAATCTGCTAACACATATGAACTGGGCAGGAGATTCTAAAATTCCGCCAGAGGTAATGGACGCACTTGCTATAAAAGAAAATTCTAACTGGGACAAGAACGCCTACACCCATACCGTAGGAAGACAAACGGACGCACAACGGGAAGCATGGGATAAGATCTATGATCCTATGATAGAAGAATTTAAAAAGAACTATCCCAACATGAGTGATAAGGAGCTGATGCAATGGCGTTACCAACGTTACATGCAAGACTACCTTGGTTCCATAGCTGCTATTGACGATGGCGTAGGTAGAGTCATGGATTATCTAGATGAAAATGGTTTAGCAGAAAACACAATTGTTGTCTACACTTCTGACCAGGGGTTTTACTTGGGCGAACATGGTTGGTTTGATAAACGGTTTATCTATAACGAGTCTTTTAAAACTCCTTTAATGATGCGCTGGCCTGGAGTTATTGCAGCAGGAACAAAAAATAGCCAGATGGTACAAAATCTAGATTTTGCACAAACCTTACTGGAAGTAGCAGGTATTGATGCACCTACTGATATGCAAGGAGAAAGTCTGGTCCCTCTTATGCAGGGACAAACAGAAGACTTCAGAGATGCCGTCTATTACCACTATTATGAATATCCTTCTGTACATATGGTAAAACGGCATTACGCTATAGTTACGGAAGAATACAAACTTGTACATTTCTACTATGATGTAGACGAATGGGAACTATACGATAGAAAAAATGATAAACATGAGATGAACAATGTCATCGCAGATCCTGCTTATGCTGAAACAGTGAGTCGTCTTAAAAAAGAGTTGGATGCCATGCGGATTAAATATAAGGATTCACCTGAACTGGATAAAAAATACGTGGACTTATACCTAGAGAAGATTAAACGTTAAATTCAGTGAGAAATGCTTCGCTACGGGTTTACATAGATTCTTCTTAATCCATGTAAACCAGTAGGAATGGGAGGATAACAAGTTTTATTTTGGACTCTATTATTTTAGGTCAAAAATAAAAACATGAATACACGCAATTCCTTTTCTAAACTCGCCTACCTATGTATCATTTATTTATTTAGTTTCTCTAGCTTGGTGACGGCGCAAAATCAGCTTATTACAACTTGGCAAACGGACATTGTAGGTCCGGGATGCACTTCTTGTATAATTCTAGGATTGCAAACAGGATACACCGGCAACTACGATGTAGACTGGGATAATGATGGTGTCTTTGATGAATTTGGGTTGACGACTTCCATCGAACATGACTTTGGAACACCGGGGACATATACTATTCAGATCCAAGGGGATTTCCCTGGAGTTTTTACAAACCAAACGAAATTAATATCTCTGGATCAGTGGGGAGATATTCAGTGGCCTTCTATGAAACGATTCTTTGAAGGTTGTAATAATCTTATTTATAATGCTGTAGATGCCCCCAATCTATCCATTGTGACAGACATGAATCTCATGTTTCACAAAGCGTATTTGTTTGATGGTGATCTTAGTAATTGGGATGTCTCTACAGTTACGAACATGTCAAATACATTCCGTGAAGCGTCTACCTTTAATGGAGATGTCAGCACATGGGATGTGTCCAATGTAGAGAATATGATTGGGCTATTTTATGACGCAATTGCTTTCAATGGAGACTTAAGCAGCTGGGATGTTTCTGGGGCTGTTTTTATGAGTGGTATGTTTTATAATGTTAGTTTATTTAATTCAGATATATCTGCTTGGGATGTTTCTAATGTAGAACAAATCCGACAAATGTTTTTAAATGCTAGTTCCTTTAATAGTGACATAAGTAACTGGAATGTCTCTAGTGTACTTAATATGAGCCAGATGTTTCAAAATGCCACATCTTTTAATAGAGATTTAAGCAATTGGGATATTACAAGTGTTACTTCTATCTATTCAATATTCGCCGGAGCAACAGCATTTAATGGAAATGTATCTACATGGAATCTTTCTGGTATCACAAGTACGTCTTCAATGTTTTATAATGCAACTGCATTTAATGGTGACATCAGCAGCTGGGACGTTTCCAGTACAACAAACATGTCTAGTATGTTCAATGGAGCAAGTTCATTTAATGGTGATATCAGCAACTGGGATGTTTCCAATGTGTTTAATGCATTCAATATGTTCCAAAACTCAGGTATATCCCAAAGAAATTATGACGAAATATTAAACAGCTGGTCAATGCTTGCTGTAAACTCGAATGTAAATCTTGGAACTGTTAATCTAGAATATTGCTTCGGGGAGGAGGGAAGGAATATTCTTACCAACGATTATAGCTGGGTAATTTCTAGTGACCTAAAGCTGTGCCCAAATCCTACTGCACTGGAAACTGATAATTGTTTTGCCAATACCGGTATAGATATTTCTTCTGCATCTGGAAACAATACTGAATTTGTGTATTTCTACGATAGCAGCGATGATATCATTTGTGCAATCAATGCAAATGGGAATGATCTGGGCATGACGACACCCACAGTCTTTATCTCCAGTACACAAAGAGTTGCAGATATCCCTTATATCAACAGAGATGTGGAAATTATTGTAAGCAATGTGCCCAGTTCTGACGTTACTGTACGTTTTTATTATTCAGCTGACGAATTCTTAGCATTACAGAATGTAGATGCAAGTGTTCTTTCTCCCTTGGATTTGGGTTTTATGAAAACAGAAGAGCAATGCAACGGTGTTTTTTCTGGAACAGGTGTTTTTCTGGAACAGACAAACAATGGTATCTATAATGATGATAATGATATTTATGTTGAAACAGCTGTACCCTCTTTTTCTAATTTTCATTTACAAGGAGAGGGTTTAATACTTCCAGTAGAATTAACTGCCTTTACTGCAGAAAGGAAAAACAATTCCATTGCACTAGAATGGCAGACGCAATCAGAGGTGAACAATCTGGGATTTGAGATTCAAAGGTCCCAGAATTCCAAAAGTTGGAAAACTCTTTCGTTCATAGATGGCAAAGGAACAACAAATGATTTACAAAATTACAGCTTTCTGGATGAGCATCCAATACCTGGAGATAATTACTACAGATTAAAACAAATAGATCTTGATGGACAGTTAGAGTATTCTGAAATCCGTTTTGTAAATCTAATTCCAGGAAAGAGTAAGATATATCCCAATCCTGCAGATCAGTTTATCTATGTCTCAACAGATGCTGAATTTGATTTTATCATTTATGATACACAGATGAAAGTTGTGGCAAGAGGAAAGAAAAAAGAAAACAATATTGACCTGTCTGAGCTAGAGCAAGGGTTATATATTTTAATTCTTAAGCAAGGAACTCAGCAGGATGTTATAAGATTCACAAAGATCTAAGTTGGTTTAGAATGCAATGCGTATTTATAGAATCTAAGTTCTGAAGATGGGCAATGATATATGTGGAGGTCATACTATTCACATGAAAACTGAATAGTTGAATAATCTTTAAACTTAGGTTTCAGATTGCAGAACAAATTCATCGTAGGGGATGCAAACTTTGTGTCCTCTTTCTTCAAAATACTTTTTAGTGTCTTCTGCAGATTTTTCTGAAAGGACAAGAGCAAAATCACCGCCCCATGCTCCTAAAGATTTCATGCAGCACCAATAGTCTTTAAACATTTTATCTTTTACCTTAGGCATCTCTAAAGCCTTGCTCATGATATTC
>CALCMJ010000155.1 GCA_937967615.1 uncultured Saprospiraceae bacterium | reverse complement strand
CTTTTACAATTATAATTTCGATTACAATAGATATTTGAATAGACGATGGAGTATTTCCTCGGGATTGCAAATGTCAAAACTTGAATTTTATATTGATGGATCTATAAATGTACCTTTTGATATTGCAGATCTAGATATGTTTGTAATAAATGGTATTGATAATCAATTACAAACAAGAAATGGAGGAGAGCCCGACGCTGGTCTTAAAATTGAATTACTGGAAGGAGTTGAATTATCTGAAGGAGATATATTAAATGTTCAAACTGCTTTAGGTTTATCTATAAATGCGATTGAATTGCCTATTTTAATAAATTACCATTTATATAAATCAAGATTTGAATTTGCGATTGGAGCAGGACTATCAATAGAATATCTCCGATTCAGACAAACAGAGGCAGAATTATTTTTATTTAAAGACAACCAACGCATAAATAAAACCTCCATTCAGCAAGCTTTTATCGAAAATAATATAGATAAATCATTCTATTTAAAATTTGGCACGAAATACCTTATTAACAAAAACATAAATTTTGGATTAACGACTTCTATTAATTTAAGCGAACCCATTTTTTCAAGTTTAAGTGCTGGAATGTATTATCGATTCCTTTAAAAGAACATAATTATTTAGTAACGATTTTGTCCAGCAAGGTGTGGGACAGTCATGTAAACTATTAACCAATTAAATGTGTATGAAATATTTAAACATCATTCTATTAACAACGTCCTTCCTCTTTATTATTAAAGGACACAGCTGGGCGCAAGCTGAAGAAAAATTTACCTTCAGTGGCCACGTAAAAGATGCAAGTACAGGAGAAGAACTTATAAGCGCGACTCTCTATGTACAAGAATTACAAACAGGGAATGTAACAAATGTGTATGGCTATTATTCTATAACACTACCTGCAGGACAATATAATGTCGCCTTTAGTTATTTAGGCTATAAAGACCAAACGATACAAATTGATCTGAATGAGGATATACGTCAAGATGTCGAACTTCTAGGGATTCAGAACACAATTGATGAAATTACAATTGTAGCTGAAGAAAAGAAGAAAAATGTAGAGTCGGTAGAAATGAGCACCGTGAAGATTAACATTGAAGCGGTAAAAAAATTACCAGCTCTTTTTGGGGAGGTGGATGTTATTAAGGCCATCCAGCTTTTACCAGGTGTAAAATCAATAGGAGAGGGTACATCCGGATTTTACGTAAGAGGAGGAAACGCTGACCAAAATCTAGTCCTTTTAGACGAGGCGCCTATTTACAATTCTTCTCACCTTTTAGGATTCTTTTCTTCCTTTAATCCTGATGCCATAAAGGACATGACCCTTTCTAAGGGTGCGATGGAGGCAAGGTATGGTGGAAGACTGAGTTCGGTTTTAGACATAAGAATGAAGGAAGGAAATTCTAAAAAATTTGCAGGTTCGGGTGGGGTGGGATCTATCATGACGCGTTTAGCATTAGAAGCGCCCATAAGTGATAAAGGTTCTTTTATTGTTTCTGGAAGAAGATCTTATCTTGATCTAATGGCAAAATTGGTCTTAGCCTTGAAAGGAGATAACGACTCTGATTTCACATTTTATTTCTATGACCTAAACGCAAAAGGAAACTATAGATTAAGCGAAAATGACCGTTTGTTTGCCTCTGGTTATTTTGGAAGGGATGTAATGGCAGATCCAGAATCAGGACTTAGTTTGTCTTGGGGAAATAAAACTTCAACGCTACGTTGGAATCGTATATTCTCGCCCAAGTTGTTTTCAAATCTCACATTTTATTACAGTAACTATGACTATGGATTAGGTATTGAAGATGGGATTTCAAATATAGACTGGGATAGTAAGCTAGCGGAGTTTAGTCTAAAAGCAGATTTGACCTACTATCCTTCTCCTTCCCATAATATTCAAATGGGATTTCAATCAATAAGGCATGATTTAAGACCTGGCGATATTACTTTAATTGAGGATGAGAACTTGGTTTCAGACTTTAGAATTGAACAAGCCATCAGTATTGAGAATGCGCTATATTTAAGTGACGAGTACAAAGTAAATGATAAGCTATCTGTGCAAGCAGGACTTCGGTTTTCATCCTTGCATAATGTAGGCCCTAGCACACACGTTCCTATGGATGAGGAATATAATGAATTAGATAGTGTGCGTTATGAAGGCGGTATCTACAAAACTCATTTTAACCTTGAACCTAGATTGGGATTGAAGTATTCCATAGGCGAGAATCAATCCATCAAGGCAAGTTACAATAGGACAACGCAATATATTCAACAAGCATCAAATGGTAACTCAGCAACCCCTTTTGATATTTGGTTTACTTCATCACCTGTGGTAAAGCCGCAATTGGCAGATCAGATTAGCCTAGGCTACTTTAGAAACTTTAAGGATAATGTATATGAATTTTCCACAGAAATTTATGCTAAGAAATTTACCAATGCAATTGACTTCAAAGAGGGAGCGCAGCTACTATTAAATAAAAATCTAGAAGGAGAATTAAGAATAGGAGAAGCGAAAGCATATGGTTTGGAGATGATGATGAAAAAAGATAAAGGTAGACTCACTGGATGGTTAGCTTACACGTATTCAAAAATCGAAAAGAAGATTGATCAAATTAATGATGGGAATTGGTATAATGCTAAATACGATAAGCCACACGACTTTTCATTAGTGGCATCTTACGAAATGACAGACAGAATAAGTATGTCTACAAATTTTGTCTATTCATCAGGAAATGCAGTTACGTTTCCCACTGGAAAATACATTTATAAAAACACGGTAATTCCTGTTTATTCAGAACGGAATGGAGCAAGATTACCAAATTTCCATAGAATGGATTTATCAATGACGATTCAAAACAAAAAGAATAAGTTACGTAGATGGCAATCAGAGATGGTATTCAGTATTTATAATCTCTACAACAGAAAAAATGCACTTGCAATTAATTTTAAGCAAGACCAGGCAGACCCAAATGTCACATATGCAGAAAAATTATCAGTGTTTTCAATAATTCCATCAATCAGTTACAACGTAAAGTTTTAATCTAAGCTTAAAATCAAAAATGATGAAAAAAATAAATATAGGAATCTTAGTAGTTGTTCTGTTTTCAATGAGCAGTTGTTTTAAAGACAGAATAGAACTAGAATTAAATAAAAATGAGAATGTAAGACTAGCCGTAGAAGCATGGATTACTGATCTTGATGAAAGACAAAGTATCACGCTCAGTCTGACATCAGATTATTTAAATGTGTTTGAACCAAACTTTGTAAATGATGCAATTGTCAGTCTAAGTTTTGATCAAGAAACTATAGAATTTAGCGCACTAGGAAACGGGGTTTATGCTGCACCAGAAAGTTGGAGAGCAAAAACTGGCAAAGAATATACACTTGATATTATGCACGATCAGAATGCATATACGTCTAGTTCCTTGATGCGAGCAATGCCCGTGATAGATAACGTACGGGCTGAGTTTTATGAAGAAAGAGACAGCATTGATTATTACGATGTTTATTTTGGATTTCAAGAAACACCAGGTGAAGGCGATGGATATTATGGGGTTGATTATAAAAAAGGAACTGCAGATGGAGACACACTTATTGCAGGAGGATTCACAAATGATGATTTTGGCGATGGTGTTTATTACGGTGATGTCACAGTCACTGATGAAGGATATGAAATAGGGGATACAGTGGTTTTGGAGCTATATTCTATAGGAGTAGATGCTTCAAATTTTTTACTAGATGTGATTACAGAAGTGTTTAGAGAAGGTGTGTTTGATCCCCCACCCGTGAACCCTAGAACAAATATTTCAAATAATGCTCTGGGCTATTTTATTACTTCGGGTGCTCAACGATTTGAGACCGTGATAGAATAATACGTTGACATTTTGATTTTTGTTGCCATGTTCATTTAAATACGAACGTGGCAACGTTTAATCTCCTTGCTTACTTAAACGCATTTAAACCAGTAACATCCATTCCAGTAATCAATAAATGGATATCATGCGTGCCCTCATAAGTAAGAACAGTTTCAAGATTCATCATATGCCGCATGCAAGGATATTCATTTGTAATTCCCATGCCACCATGGATCTGTCTCGCCTCACGCGCCACTTCCAGAGCCATATGCACATTATTTCTTTTTGCCATTGAAATCTGAGCAGGAGAAGCCTGACCTTTGTTCGCAAGAGATCCTAGTCTCCACGCAAGAAGTTGCGCCTTCGTGATCTCTGTAATCATCTCAGCTAATTTTTTCTGAGTTAATTGAAACTGACCTATAGGCTTATCAAATTGTATACGTTCTTTAGAATAATTCAGCGCAGAATCATAACAATCCAATGCTGCACCTATTGCTCCCCACGCAATTCCGTAACGTGCTTTAGAAAGACAAGATAAAGGACCCTTCAATCCTCTGACATCTGGAAACACATTTGCCTTAGGAACTTTTACATCTTCAAAAACAAGTTCGCCCGTTATAGACGCACGCAGTGACCACTTTCCATGAATCTCTGGCGTTGTAAATCCAGGAGTACCTGCTTCCACAACCATTCCCCTGATTTTACCCTCTTCATCTTTTGCCCACACAACAGCAAGATCTGCAACTGGAGAATTTGTAATCCACATTTTGGAACCATTCAAAATAAAATGATCACCATTATCTTTAATGTTAGTGATCATGCCACTTGGATTACTTCCGTGATCAGGTTCTGTCAATCCAAAGCAACCTATGAATTCTCCACTTCCTAATTTCGGAAGATATTTTTTCTTTTGTTCCTCAGATGCGTATCTGTAAATTGGATACATCACAAGCGATCCCTGCACAGAAGCCATACTGCGTATTCCAGAATCTCCACGTTCCAGTTCCTGCATGATAATTCCGTAAGCAATTTCATCCATTCCGCCTCCTCCATATTCAGTAGGAAGACTTGGGCCATAAGCACCTATTTCCCCAAGACCTTTAAAAAGATGTTTTGGGCATTCCGCCTTTTCTGCATACTGCTCTATGATAGGAGAAACCTCTTGCTTCACCCAGTCCCGTACAGCGTCACGAGCAATTAGATGGTCCTCAGTTAATAGTTCATCTATATTGTAGTAATCGTGATGTTGATATCTATCTTCTTTTGCAAGTTTTTTGATCGTACCATTTGATTCCATAAAAACTAATTTTTGCTTTGTGCAAAGGTAAGTATATTCGCAGCATAAATCTAAATACATGAAGACAACAGTACGACTAGAAGGCTTAAAATTCTATGCATATCACGGATTTTATTCAGAAGAGCAGAAAATTGGAAACCAGTTTGAGATAAGTGCCTCGGTAGATCTCAAGACCTTTGATAGTTTTGAGGATAATATTGAGGATACTGTCAATTATGAGGATATCTACAAAATCATTTCAGAAGAGATGGAGAAAACCCAGAAACTCATAGAAACGGTGGCTTATAATATAATGGAAAGACTCAAAGTTCTGGACAATATTACGGGAGCCCAGATATCTATAGCTAAAATGAACCCTAAAATAGGCGGAAATGCTGAAGCTGCTGTCGTAGAAATGAAGTATTAATTTTTAGGAAATTTGGGCGTGTCCTTGTACTCCTTCGGAGCACAAGGACCGGGTCATCCAGGGGTTCCGTCCTCGTGCCATGCACGACGACAGCCTTCCGGCTCCCTTACTCCCCCTCACGCATCTAGCATCTAAAATCTGGTATCTAACGTCTTACATCTTAAAATCTAACGTATAGCATCTACAAACCCATACACCACCTAAGGTCTAAGCTAAAAACATCCCTATTCCCCAAAATTAATATTATCTTAAATCCTGATTTTAATGATTCCTTCCACACAAACTCACGTTCTTTCATTAAGTAAAAGATAAACACATGCGAAAACTATTTGTATTTATTATGATTCCATTCTTCATGATGTCCTGTGATCCCAAGCAGCTTCAACAAGCAATGGATATTTTAAACTCACCATTGACGAATGCTGAAGTAGCTAAAGGCTTGAAATCAGCCCTCGATTTGGGTGTAGGAAACAGTGTAGATTTCTTGTCAGCAAATGACGGCTATTATCAATCTATTTATAAAATCCTTCTTCCTGCTGAAGCACAAAAGGTAACAAACAAACTTAAGTTCATCCCCGGTTTTGAAGATATCGAGGAAGTACTAGTTAGAAAAATTAATAGATCAGCGGAAGACGCCGCAGGAAAAGCTGGCCCTATCTTTTTGTCTGCTATCAAGAGTATAAGTTTTACGGATGCAATGAATATCCTTATGGGAAATAAAAATGCAGCCACGCAGTATTTGCATACAGGAACATATAATCAGTTATACACTGAGTTTGATCCAGTGATTGGTAACTCTATGAGCAAGTTTAATGTTGAAGGCTATTGGGCCAATGCAGTAAATACATATAATAAGATTCCTTTTGTGGATAAGGTAAATCCTGATCTTTCAGATCATGTTGCAAATGCAGCTCTGAAAGGAATGTTCTCACTAATAGAGAAAAAAGAGCTTGGGATACGTACAGACCTAAACCAAAGAACGACTGCTTTGCTCCAAAAAGTGTTTGCCAAGCAAGACGGCCAGTAGGATAAAATTATAATAATTGGAAGGGAGTATTTATATAAAGATAAATACTCCCTCCCTTTTTTTTCATTTCAAGTTCCACGAGAAATCTCTTAATGTCAATTCATAATTCAAAATTCCCCATTCCTAATTCATAATTCACCACTCCCCATTCATAATTCATAATTCAAAATACTGCTTCCATCAAAAAGAAATTAATTTAATTCAAACTTGATAGGAATAGTATACTGAACATGTACTGGCCTACCATTTTGTTTCCCTGGTATCCAAGATGGTAACTGCCCAATTATTTCTTTTACCACTTTGCCACAACCTCCGCCAATATCTCTTTTAATTTGAATGTCTTTTACATTCCCATCCTTATCTACAACGAAGCTAGTTATAACTCTTCCATGGATACCATTTTCTCTAGCAAGTGCAGGATATTTTAATTTGGAATATATAAAAGAGAGTAGTGCTTCCTCGGTACATTTTCTTCTTTCCTCTTCTTCTACCGTTTCTGCACAGCTTCCAAAACATGGCATTCTTTCTGCCCTAAATACCAGCTCTATCTCTGGTTCCACAACAGGTTCAGGTTTAGGTGCTGGAGGAGCTACTGCTTTGCTTGTAGTGTCAACAGGAGAAATAAAATAATCTTCTGTTGGTTCCTTTCTATCATTGTCTATTACATCATCCTCAGTAGGTTCGTCCAGCTGTTCAACAAATTCTGGATCGTCTATAATTTTTTCAATGATATCTTCTGGTTCAGGTGCCTTTGGAGGAGGCGTTTTTACCTTCTCTCTATATGGCGTACGTATAGGTTCAATTATTCCAATATCCTCTGCCTCCACCTGATATTCTTCTGGCTGAGTTGACATGGATTCTGTTTGAAAAATAATTATCACTGATAGGAGTGCAACGATGAATCCTATTTTCAAAAATGCAGAGCGGTTCCTGTCCCATTTGGGCAATTTGTGTGTGCTCATAAGCGAGTAATTTTTGTTATTGAATTACTAGTATGATGCAGAAAGGAAGACAAAAGGGTGGATGCTAATTCGTATTATTAAAAATTGCTAAATGAAATGAGCGTAGTTTGTGTCGCCAATAAGTATAGCTCCATAGGAGCGTAATATTTATAGCATTCCATAGGAGTGCAATATTGCTAAGTCATTTATAGAAGAATATAGAGAAATTCTTACTACCTATGAAATTGAGTTTGATGAAGAATTTCTTTTTTCATAGTATGCCCCAAATTAAAAGGAATGAGCAAATGCATTGCTCATTCCATAAGACCAAACGTATTACTGATCTTTTTCAACCATTAATTTTGCTACTGAACTCTAAAAGTTTGTGTTGCATTTAAAGGTATCTTTTCTTGTGATAATTCTATTTGTACTTGGTACTCCGCTACTGGAAAAAGTGCTCCGCTAGTTCTTGGAAATCCTCTAGATGCTCTGATCTTTTTTTCGTCCCCATCTATATTGCTAAATTCACTTATCTTCTTGCTATTTTCTGCAATCTTAACAAAGTTGCCATTATCATTGATAAACAATGTTAAGCTAAGAACGTCGCTGGGAACTCCATCTGTAATTTCAACACTTATTATGATGTAGTCAGCATCTTGTGTAAGCAGTATAAAGAATGAATGCAGCTGTGCATAAAACAATCGCCAATAATATTGCAATAAGTGGCTTCCAGTTTTTTGTTTTTTGAACTTCTGGAATGGGTTCGAAATTACTAGCAAATTTTGCTTTAAGTTCTTTTTCTCCTGCATTCCTAATGTTGGCTCGTGCCTGTACGTGCTGTTCCAATACTTGATTAAGAAATGTATCTTTTTTTAATGCCTCTTGTATTTCCCCTACAACATTGTCATCAAGTTTTCCATCTAGATAGTCATCAAGTAGGCTAATGAAATATTCGGTCTTTTCTGGACTCATAAGCTATGCATCTTTTTAGATAATATTTCCCTCAGTTTTTTAAGGCATTTGTATTTCATACTTCTGGCACTTTCTGCATTGCTGAGGTTTGATCTTTCAGCAATCTCTGCCATTGAATATCCATAATAAGCCCAATCCAATAAAATCCTTTTACAGACCTCGCCCATATCGTTTATTAGGTTTACTATTTGTTTAGCTTCGTCTTTATTGTCTATCATTTGTATTAAATCACGCTCTCTAGCGTCATACTCAAACAGCTCTTCTGTAGCCTTATTTTTATTAGACGTATTCTTTCGAGAAACATCAACACAGGTGTTATAATATATTGTATAAAAATAACTTGATATTTTACTCTCAGCTCTAAAGCTCCCATCCTTGATTTTTCTGATCAATTTTACAAGTGCATCTGCATATGCATCTTGCAGGTCCAATTGTGAAAGATGAAGTTTTTGTTTTATTGTAGGAATGAAGCCTTTGAATGCGTGAAATACATACATGGAGGCATCTTCAAAATCCTGACCGCCCAATCTGAACTTAGCTATGAGTTCTTCGTCTGTAAAATTTAGTTTCTCTGCCAATAAAATCTATTCTATCAAATATAAAAAATGCTACCTTAAATTAGACATGGATATTCCTATCACTAATGAGGCTTAATGTAGTTAAGAACTTGGACGGATTTGTACAAATAATAGAAATTAACACTGTGTTGATGTATATTTATCACAATTACGATATCTAATGTTGCAAACATTATTCTATTATAGCATCTAGATTCCGTTATTTCTATTTAGAGTTAATTATATGTACAGCATTGGATATGATATAGGATCTTCCTCAGTAAAAGCGGCAATTATTGAATTGTCAAATGCTAGAGAAATCGCAGTATCTTCTTATCCAGATGCGGAGATGAAAATTGAAGCTCTTAAGGAAGGCTGGGCAGAGCAAGATCCGGAAATGTGGTGGAAGGCCTTATGCAAAGTTACCCAAGATCTTCTTAAGACGTCTTCAATTCCTCCATCCTCAATTAAAAGTATAGGAATAGCATACCAAATGCATGGACTCGTATTAGTAGACCGAGATAAAAAGGTTTTAAGACCAGCAATTATCTGGTGTGATAGCAGAGCGGTTAGTATGGGTGAAACTGCATTCTCAGATTTGGGTCAGGAATATTGCTTCAATCATATGTTGAATAGTCCAGGAAATTTCACAGCTTCGAAATTAAGATGGGTAAAGGAAAACGAACCTGAAATATTTGAACGGATATATAAAATCTTATTACCGGGAGATTATATAGCCATGAAATTGACAGGTGGACTTAACACAACCAGATCTGGATTATCAGAAGCTATTTTATGGGACTTTAAAAACAATTCAGTTGCAACAAAACTTTTGAAACATTTTGAGATTTCAGACGATGTAATTCCAGAACTTGTAAATACATTTAGTTTGCAAGGGAAAGTCAATGGTAAATCATCAGAAGAGACAGGATTGGTAGTAGGAACACCTCTTACGTATAGAGCAGGTGATCAACCAAATAATGCGATGTCTTTAAATGTATTACATCCGGGAGAAATTGCTGCAACTGGAGGAACGTCAGGCGTTGTCTATGGAGTATCAGATAAAATTAAGGCGGACACAAAATCTAGAATAAATGCTTTTGCACATGTTAATCATAACAAAGAACAAATACGAATAGGGCAATTACTTTGCATCAATGGAGCAGGTAGCCAATACGCTTGGATAAAACGCGAAATGGCTTACAAAAATCAAAGCTATAGTGAAATGGAATTGAGTATTCAGAATATCCCAGTAGGCTCAGAAGGTTTAAGGATAATTCCATTTGGGAATGGTGCAGAGCGAATGTTGAATAATGCGCAAACAGGTGCTCGTTTTTGTAATATCCAATTCAATAGACATACTAGAGAACATTTTTTTAGAGCAGCTTTGGAAGGTATTGCTTTTTCATTTGTATATGGGATCAATGCTATGGAGGACCTAGGGATAGTGCCTTCGACCATTCGAGTAGGAAACGATAATTTATTTCAATCAAGCATTTTTACAAAGACAATATGCAACTTACTTGGATGCAATATTGAAATGATGCAGACAACAGGAGCAATAGGAGCTGCCAAAGCCAGTGGAATTGAAATAGGTATTTATAAGACAGTTGGTGAAGCTATAGGCACAAATGTGATATTAAAAACATCTACTCCAGAGGATTCCACTGATAATTCTAAGGCAGCATTTGAAGCATGGAAGACAGAATTAGAAAACATAGTTGATATTAAATAGAGAAGAACGTGAAAGAATATTTTAAAAACATAACGCGCATAAAATACGAGGGTAGAGAATCAAAAGATCCTCTTGCATTTAGATGGTATAAGGCTGATCAAGTCGTTGCGGGGAAACCAATGAAAGAGCATTTTAAGTTTGCTGTTGCGTATTGGCATAGCCTCTGCGGTGGAGGCTCTGATCCTTTTGGTGCGCCTACTCGTCCAATGCCTTGGTTGGAATCTAGTGATCCCGTGAAACGTGCTAAAGACAAGATGGATGCAGCATTTGAATTTATAAGCAAATTAGGCGCGCCGTATTATTGTTTTCACGATGTGGATTTAATAGACGAGGGAGATTCAATAGCAGAATACGAAAAGAGGATGAACATTATTACTGACTATGCATTAGAGAAGCAAAAAGTATCAGGAATAAAATTGCTTTGGGGAACAGCAAATCTATTTTCTCATCCAAGGTATATGAATGGTGCAAGTACCAATCCTGATTTTAATGTTGTGGCAAGAGCGAGTGTCCAAGTGAGAAATGCATTAGATGCAACCATAAAATTAGGAGGAGAGAATTATGTGTTTTGGGGAGGAAGAGAAGGGTACATATCTCTTCTAAATACAGATATGAAACGTGAGCTGGATCATCTAGCTCAGTTTTTAAGTCTTTCAAGGGATTATGGAAGAGCGAATGGTTTTAATGGCAAATTTTTCATTGAGCCTAAGCCCATGGAACCTTCAAAGCACCAATATGATTTTGACTCTGCTACTGTCATAGCGTTTTTAAGAGAATATAATTTAATGGACGACTTCAGTTTGAATTTGGAAGTGAATCATGCAACCTTAGCAGGACATACTATGGAGCATGAAATGACTGTAGCTGCAAATGCTGGATTACTGGGGAGTATAGATGCCAATAGAGGTGACTATCAAAATGGATGGGATACTGATCAGTTCCCAATAGATATTTATGAACTCACTCAAATCATGCTTGTATTTTTAGAGCAGGGAGGATTGCAAGGTGGCGGAATAAATTTTGACGCAAAAATTCGTAGAAATTCTTCTGATCTAGAGGACTTATTTATTGCACATATTTCTGGGATGGATGCCTTTGCAAGAGCCTTAATTGTAGCAGATGATATTCTTACAAATTCTGATTATTCAAAAATGAAAGAAAAGAGATATAGTTCTTTTAATGCGGGCAATGGGAAAATGTATGTAGAAGGTAAGTTAAGTCTAGAAGATCTCAACCGTATTGCTAAAGAAGGTGGGGAACCAGAGCAGTTAAGTGGCAAGCAAGAGCTTTTTGAACAGCTCGTTAACATGTACATCTAATACGTTAGAGTTTTAACTCTAGATATTGCAAAAAAGATAACTTGGATTCTAAGTTGTGTCAGTTGCCTGGAATGTCAGCCGTAGGCTGAGTACGCAGTACCGAGCGTAAGCGGAGTATGTAAGGGAACGGCCCATAATGAAGGATTTCCTGAATTATGTCCTGAGTGTAGCGAAGGATTTAGGAGACACCCAAATCTTCATTTAGAAATTCTATAAATAAAAAAAAGCAGAACAATCTTTATTGTCACTGCCTTTAAAAGCTATGGATTAATATTTAGTCTTGAGACGTAATTTATCTTTATAAGTAACAACTTTATGATGGATATGGCAAAAAAAAACAGGCAGAACAATCATTATTGCTGCTGCCTGAAAAGCTATGGATTAATATTTATTTTAGACTAAACTAAATTCATCTTTTTACTTTCGATCATCTTACGCATATTGATCAGAGCATATCGCATTCTACCTAAAGCAGTATTGATACTTACCTGAGTCAATTGTGAAATTTCTTTAAAACTCATGTCTGCGTAATGTCTGAGAATAACGACTTCTCTTTGTTCCGGTGGTAGCTGATCCACCAGTTCCCGCACTTTAGTATGCAATTGATTTTTAATAATTGCAGTCTCGCGGTTGTCGTCTTTACTCTCTAGTACATCGAAAATGTCAAACGTTTCAGATGGAGATACTTTAGTTCTTCTCTTTTCTCTTCTGAAATGATCTACACACATGTTGTAAGAGATTCGCATAGCCCATTGAAGAAATTTTCCTTCATGGTTATATTTTCCCTTACGCAACGTATCTATAATTTTGATGAACACATCTTGAAAAATGTCTTCAGCTAAATCTCTATCCTTTACGAATAGATAGATCGAAGTGTAAATTTTATTTCTATGTCTGTTAAGGAGGATCTCGAAGGCTTTATGATTCCCTTCAAGATATTGGATGATAAGCGCTTTATCGTTTACTTTACTCATTTGCATAATTCCACAATTAAATTTTAAAAAAAAATCGGCCTAGGCCCTAGTCTTATTGGTTTAATTGTAGATATCTATGCTATAAGTAGTAATTTTGTATAAAAGTAAATAATAAATCTGTTAGATGCAATATATGGACTAATCCAATTGCATGTAGCTTTGTTTCTCTGATTAACGTGAATTTAACCATGTATACCAGAACTTCCTCATTTTCAAACACATCCCTCTTTAGAGATGTCAGATAATAGACAAAAAATATAGTACATTACCCCTATTGATTTCCTGTTAATTTATGCCAAAATCCACTAATTCAAGTAAAATAGACACTTTTAACCCTCAGAAGTCTATTCATATCAAGGGGGCAAGGACTAATAATCTTAAGGATATTGAATTGATCATACCTAAAGAGAAACTCATTGTTGTCACAGGTTTGAGTGGTTCTGGTAAGTCATCCTTAGTCATGGACACACTATATGCAGAGGGTCAGAGGAGGTATGTGGAGAGTTTATCTTCTTATGCTAGACAATTTTTATCTAGGATGAAGAAGCCTGAGGTTGATTTTATCAAGGGTATTTCTCCTGCAATAGCAGTAGAACAAAAGGTAACTACGAGTAATGCGCGATCTACTGTAGGATCTTTGACTGAGATCTATGACTATTTTCGCTTGCTGTATGGCAGAATAGGAATTACAATTTCTCCCGTTTCTGGGAATCCAGTGAAGAAAAATACGATTACGGATGTTGTTAATTATCTCTGGGGCAAGAAAAAGGGGAGCAAGATTCATTTGTACATATTGTTAAATAATGCTTACAAGGACAGAACGCTACAGCAAGAATTGGATCTGTTATTGCAAAAAGGGTACACGCGTGTTTTAATTGATGGAGAATTACAGCAAATTGAAGATTTTCTAGATTCTGGAACTAAGCTACTCGCTAAGAAAAAGGATAAGCTTAAAACAGATGTCTATATTTTGATTGACAGATTTGTCATTGATTCAGATGAAGAGAATAGAAAGCGCATTGCAGATTCTGTGAGTACATCTTTTTATGAGGGTGGGGGAGAATGTTACATTGATGAGGAAAAGAAAAACTTTACCAAGTTCAATAATAAATTTGAACTAGATGGCTTAACGTTTCTAGAGCCTACACATCAGCTTTTTAATTATAATAATCCCTATGGTGCTTGTCCGCAATGTGAGGGCTATGGTAGAGTATTAGGAATAGATGAAAACAAGGTTATTCCAAATAAAACTTTGTCTGTCCATTCAGGGGCGGTCTTCTGTTGGAAAGGGGAAAAGTCATCACGGTGGCGTGATAAATTTATTCTTGCTGCAGAAGCATTTGATTTTCCTATTCACAGACCCTATGAAGAACTTACTGAGGATGAATTAGAATTGCTTTGGAACGGGAATGTGGATGTCCACGGAATCTATGATTATTTTACCACCCTGGAAAAGAAATCGTATAAGATCCAGAACAGAGTGATGTTAGCCAGATATAGAGGAAGAACCACGTGTCCCACATGTAGAGGTGGACGCTTGAGAAAAGAAGCCCATTATGTGTTTGTAGGAGATAAGAAGATTACTGATTTGGTTAAAATGCCTATTGATGAGTTAAATGATTTTTTCAAGAGCATCAAGTTGTCTAAATACGATACTGAACTTTCAAATAGGATCTTATTTGAAATCAAATCCCGTCTACAGACAATGATGGATGTAGGGCTATCTTATCTAGACCTCAATAGAGTATCTTCAAGCCTAAGTGGTGGAGAAACACAACGGATAAATCTTACACGCACAATAGGTTCAAACCTAACTAACTCTATATACATCTTGGATGAACCCAGTATAGGATTACATCCCAAGGATACTGAAAAGCTTGTCAAGGTGCTTAAAAATTTGAGGGATCTTAAAAACACGGTAATAGTTGTAGAACATGAAGAAGATGTTATTCGCAATGCAGACTATATAATAGACATAGGTCCGCATGCTGGGGTGTTTGGAGGCGAGTTAGTATTTTCTGGAGAACTTAAAACGCTCTTATCTAAAAAAGGCAAGGGTCTCACTAGAAAATATCTCAAAAACGAATTGAGTATTGAAGTTCCAGCTATGCGTCGGAAATTTTCAAATAAAATTACACTGAAGGGGGTGCGTCAGCATAATATTAATAACATAGATGTAACGATACCATTGCAAGCGATGACTGTTGTCACTGGAGTTTCAGGGTCAGGAAAGACCTCATTAGTAAAACATGTGCTTTATCCTGCAATGAAGAAGGAATTGGGGGAATCGTTTAGTACTGCGATGGGCTTATATGATTCTATAGAGGGAGACACTGTGCGGATAGATTCAGTGGAGATGATAAATCAAAACCCTATAGGAAAGTCATCTAGATCTAATCCTGTTACTTATGTAAAAGCATGGGATGCTATACGTAAACTATTTACAGACCAGCAGCTTTCTAAAATCCGCGGATACAAGCTCAAACATTTTTCATTTAATATTGAGGGAGGAAGATGTGAAAATTGTAAAGGTGAAGGGGAGATTACTGTGGAGATGCAATTTCTTGCAGATGTAAAGTTGACGTGCGAGGATTGTGGAGGTAAAAAATTCAAAGATGAGATTCTAGAAGTGGAGTATAAGGGAAAAAATATCTTCGACATATTGCATATGAGCATTGATGAATCCATTGAATTCTTTCAAGACAAAAATCCTATATTAAATAAATTGTTTCCGTTACAGGATGTAGGTTTAGGTTATGTGAAGCTTGGCCAGGCGTCTAGTACGCTCTCAGGAGGCGAGGCGCAACGGGTAAAACTTGCTTCCTTTTTAGGGAAGTCAAACTCAGCCCAAGATATTCTCTTTATTTTTGACGAACCTACTACAGGATTGCATTTTCATGACATCAACAAACTACTTTCTGCCTTAAATGCGCTCATCGAACAAGGACACACGGTCTTAATTGTGGAGCATAATATGGAAGTCATAAAATCTGCGGATTGGATAATAGATTTAGGTCCAGATGGGGGAGTGAACGGAGGTGATTTAGTGTTTCAGGGAAGACCTGAGGATCTGATTAAGGTAAAAAAATCACATACTGCAAAATTTCTGAAAGAGAAACTCTAATACAACTCTATAAGTTTCTATCGCTCAAGAGCTGTAAACAAAAAAAAAGCTTGTCGTTACCATTGTAACTGACAAGCTATTAGTACCCTAATCTTAAGACTTCTCAATCCTAAGATTAGAAGTGGGTGTTTTCTATTTACTAACTATTATTTTTTCTGCGTGTAACTTATTTCCAGTAGCATCCACTACTTGGAAAATGTATGTTCCAGATATAAAATCTTGTGTATGTACTGTTCCGTTTTCACCGATATTTCTTTCGTATGCTAATTTTCCAGCCATGTTGTATACTTGGAGTCTTGCGTTTTCTTCTGCATCTGTGATCTTTACAAAGTCAACAACCGGGTTTGGATATATGTTTATTGTTGATCTTGTCTCATCAAAGTCTACTATTCTGATTTCAGATAAAGAATTTTTACCATTAAAATCATATTGATTTAGTCTGTAGTAATTTTTCCCAGTTAATGGGGACTCATCTATAAAGCTATAGTTTGAACGGGCAGTTGTAGTTCCTTGTCCGTCCACTTCTCCTATTTCTTCAAAGCTTAAACCGTCTTCAGATCTTTGGATCACAAAATGTGAGTTATTTACTTCAGATGCTGTAGACCATTCTAGTAGGCTAGTTCCTTTGTCTTTTATTGCTGTAAAGGCAGATAATTCAACTGGTAGTGTAGTGACTATTTCAGTACAAGTATATGAACTTGCAACGTTATCAGTAGTGTTACCATCATCTCCACCTAGAACAATTCCAGTCGCAGTAAAACCATTTTCTTCAACAGGACAAATTGAATTTGCAGTTACATCAAAACATACAGTAATAATCTCAGAGTATAAAAATCCTATACTAGCGGATTGTACTCCAGTGAATGAATTACTTGCAGCGTCAAACGTCCATGTGTAAGTACTTGGCGATAAGCTAGAAGAAAGATCAGCAATCCCATTAGGAGCTGTAATGTTATCTAATTGTATTGTTACCTCAGTGTCTCCAGCATTTGGATATCCTGGCATGTTTACATTTTGGATAGTAAAGCTAAAGCAACCAGAACCACTGTCTTCCACCGGTGCCAATGGGGCAGGTCCTAATAAAGGAGCGGTTAGGTTTAAGTTTTCTTGTGCGTTAAGGGAAAAAAGGCTGGCGATAGCGAATATCGCTACGAATAAGGGTTTCAAGTTTCTCATTTTAAAAGTGTTAATATTAGGGTAAATAATTTAAAATATTTACACACTCTTAAAATCTCCTCACGTGATGATTTTAATTGAAAGGTAGGTATAAGGGTGTGTGTTTAATTTTCTCATTTCTTTCTCCACTCGTTCTTTCACCCTTAAGACAGATAAAAAATCAAAAACCCTGCTTTTTAGTAAAACTTTAAGACAGTTTATTTCAAACTGATAAGAGTAAGACATTATTTTTGTCAGCTACTTAGCATTTTAAGAACTTGAAGGCAAATTTATATACAGATACCCTACTGGCATTTATAGAATCTAGATTCTTAATTCAACTTTCTACCCTTCCAAATGTAATTTTTCAGAAATATACTTGCAATACCCATCCACACGATATAAAGAATATATAAAACACTAGAAGGAATGAATGATTCTAAGGATTTTGAGCTATTAAAATAGCTGTTGAGCTTTTGCAAGTAGAAGTAATCAATAAAAAGCTTAGAAACTAATTGGGTGAGAAAGACAAAAAGTGCCGTCAAGCCAAAAAATGGAATTAGGGCTAGATTGAGTAATATGCTAAAACAAAAAATAAAAACAAGTCCTAGAGTAAAGCTAATTGCCTTTTTCTTGTAGGCTTTATTTTTTGTTCCCCATCTAAGACGCTGTTGGTACAGGGAATTCCATGATGTTTCTGCTTCAGTAGTAACTGCAGCTTCAGGATTTTTAAGAAAGTAGACATCTTGGCCATACATATCAGCGATAGCTTGGATTAAAAAAACATCATCCCCCGACGCATATTTTCTTGATGAGTCAAAGGACCCTACTTCATAAAATTGTTTTTTCAGGAAAGACATATTTGCCCCATTGGCCATATACCACTTGTCAGAAAAGATTCCAGCTTGGGTAACACCCATCATGCCTGTTAAGTCTAAAGATTGAAATTGCTCAATCAAACGTGTTGCCTTTGTATACCGGATGGGTCCCGTGACGCACTTAGCATCATTGATTTCATAAAAAGAACTGTGGAAGCGTAACCAATTTGTATTCACAATACAATCCGCATCAGTAATAAGAATAATATCTCCTCTAGATTTAGAGATAGCGTATTCTATGGCCTGTTTTTTACCCGTATTCCCTATTTGGGCCAATTTTAAGAGATGAACAGACTTATTGTTGAGGGCATTTACGACTTGTGAAGTACTGTCTTCAGAGTGATCATCCACCACAAGAATCTCAAAAAGATCACTAGGGTAGTTGTTGTTAAGAATAGATTCAATGCACTGTACTATATTATTAGCCTCGTTCCTAGCTGGAATCACAATACTAAGAAATACGGATGGCAAATAATTTTCTGGAATCTTGTGATCTACTTGTTCATTCCAATGTCCGAAAATATCTAACATTAGAACTCCATAAGCAAGAATGAGAAGTAGCGATATTGCAAAGTATACTATCAAGATAGGATTTACTTAAAAAGATCGTCATACGTATTATCTGGTTTGGATTCTGTACCTGTATTTGATTTCGTTTCTTTACTTAAGTCCAATTCAGGTAGCTCAAGAAAATCTTCATCATTTTCTTCAACTTCTTCGTAATCATCAAAAGTTTCATCCCGTTGTTTCACCATTTTTTTTGCTTTGTTTGTTACGAACGCTTTAAAGAATAAAAATGCACTGAGAAGAGGGAAACCTAAAACAGATAGTACGGAGTATATGATTCCTCTGGGCAAATCATTTTTAATGGTGCGCACGAGCATTTTTCCGTAATCAAAAACCACTTGTCTGTTGTATACAAGAGCAAGAATAAAAAGAATAGGAGCTAACCATGAAAGAATTGTGAATACGCCCGTCACCATTTTAAATAAAACAAAAAGGATAACTGCGAATATTGCCAATCCAATGATTCCACCTAGTGGGTTAGATCTGCGTTGCTTTCTTTGATTTGCCATTTTGTGCTTGCTTAGGTTAAAATTAATACAATTGCATTAAGAAATCACAAATTATCTACTAAGACTCATTAGACATTTCTAAAAACTGCATCTCGTAGAGGTCTTTATACTTACCCGTTCCTTTTTGTAGTAGACTATTATGATCCCCAGTTTCTACAATTTCTCCTTTTTCTAGGACAAGAATCTTATCAGCATGTCTGATGGTAGATAATCTATGTGCAATAATAATTGAACTTCTTTTCTGAATCAACTTCTCAATAGCATATTGAATGGTAAGCTCAGTTTCTGTGTCAATGGATGAAGTTGCCTCATCAAGAATTAGAATATCTGGATTGAATACCAATGCCCGCACAAACGAGATGAGCTGTCTTTGGCCCACGGACAAATTTGATCCTCGCTCAGAAAGTACAAAATCATATGCTCCTGGAAGTTCCATAATATATTTATGAGCGCCTATCATTTTAGATGCATCAATCACTTCTTCCTTCGTAATATCATTATTTCTTAAACGGATATTTTCCATAACGCTCCCATTAAACAGAAACACATCCTGTAAGACCATAGAAATTCTATTTCTAAATTTATGGAGTTCATATTTTTTAATATCTACACCATCAATTTTTATAGAGCCTTCCTTAACTTCATAAAGTCTATTGAGTAAATTTATTATTGTTGTTTTACCTGAGCCAGTACTACCCACTATAGCAACTGTCTCTCCAGGGTTTAGGTGAAATGAAATATTTTTTAAAACATAATTTTCATCGTCATAAGCAAAACTTACACTTTCAAACTGGACATCACCATCCATTTTTTCCTTCTCTAAGGATCCGTAGTTTGCAATTTTATTTTTATTGTCTAAAACATTAAATACTCTCCCAGATGCAACAAGCCCCATTTGTAAGGTGTTAAATTTATCTGCCATTAATCGTATTGGCCTAAATAACATGGAAAGAAACATCGGGAATGCTATCAAAGAGCCAAACGAAACAGTACCCTGTAAATAGCTGCTCGCACCATACCATATCAGTAAAGCAAATGCTATAGAAGAAAATAATTCAACTACAGGAAAAAATATTGCATAATATAGGATTGAATTCAGGTTAGCCTGTGTGTAAGCTCTATTAATAATTTTAAACTTATCCATTTCTCTTTTCTCCGCATTCAAAATCTGAATTTCTCTCATGCCTGAAATGCGCTCTTGAAGAAATGCATTCATTTTAGATATTTGAGTCCGCACATGCTGATAAGATACTTTTACTTTTTCTTTAAATATATACGTAGCAAAGATTAAGAACGGCATGACGAGTAAACAAATCAGTGCTAATCTCCAACTCGTATAAAACATTATCCCAATGACCGCAAATAAGCCCAAGAGGTCTGCAATGATTGTAAACGATCCTTGGGTAAACACCGTGTTAATTGCTTCCACATCATTTATAGTTCTAGTCGTGGATTGGCCCACTGCTGTAGTATCAAAATAATTTAATTGAAGCCCAGAAATATGTTTAAACACATTGTTCCTTAAGTCTTGAACTACATATTGACCTAAAAGAGAAGTGATATATATAAATAGGTATCTAAGCGGACCCACAAGCAGAATTATGACAATGAAAAGAATTGCAATTTTCTTTAAGCCCTCCATATCACTTTTAATAATGTAATCATCATACATAAGCTTGATCAAGTAGGGGCGGATGTTCGTCAGAGGAGCTAAAACTATTGCAAGAGAAGCCGCAAGCCATAATAACTTCTTATACGGCAAGGAAAGAGCAAGAACTCTTACTAATAGGTACCAGTCTAGTGATTTTTTCTTTTCCTCCATTTAGAACACAATAATACACCCAATCATAGGATAATGTTTTGAGAATTAAATACTTTTTTGCTTTGCTTTTTAAATAGGGACCTATTGAGCTAGTATTCCTTCATCTGCAAAGCTATAATATCCTGTCTGAGTAACAATGATATGGTCTAATACTTTAATCTCAATAGCGTTACCGGCAATGCTCAGTTTTTTGGTAATTGCAATATCCTGTTTGCTAGGCTTGAGATTACCGGATGGATGATTGTGACTTAGAATAATCGCACTTGCGAGCTTATCCAATGCAACTTTGAATATAACCTTAGGATCTACAACTGTACCAGAAACACCACCTGAACTTATTTGTTTTGCTCCTAAAACTCTATTATTTCTATTGAGTAAAAGAATCCAGAATTCCTCATGTTTCAAATCACTCAAAATGGGGGAAAATATTTGGTATGCATCATTGCTACTAGAAATTTGTTTTAATTTTTTAGCAAGACTGGTTTGTTTTCTTCTGGCTAACTCAAGCGCGGCAATAATCGTAATCGCTTTGGCTTCACCAATTCCTTTAAATTTACTGAGATCACTAATACTGGCCTTGCTCAGTTCCTTGAGATTGTTTTCATAGTGTTTGAGGATTTCCATAGACAATTCTACGGCGCTACTATTTCTAGAACCAGAGCCTATAAGAATGGCGATAAGTTCAGCTGTACTAAGAGCCATAGTGCCTTTAAGTATGAGCTTTTCTCTGGGACGATCCTCTGCAGCCCATGATTTTATTGTGTTACTAGAATATGCCATCAACTATATATGGTTTGAAAACAGACATAGTAATCATGCTGAGGGTAAAATTTGGGCGATACCTCCTTCTGTCCGCATACGCTTCCAGAATCCGGTCCTGGCTATTCAGGGGTTCCGTCTCTACGAGACAGCCTTGCAGGCTCCCTTACTATCCCTATCGCGAATAGTTGGCAAGCAATGTTTAATTTATAGGAAAATTAAATCTGATCTAAAGCATGACTCAGGTCATTCTTAAGATCGTCCACATCTTCTATTCCTACGCTCAGTCGAATTAATGAATCTGTGAGTCCCACTTTTAATCTTTCATCTTTTGGGATAGAGGCATGTGTCATAGATGCAGGATGTCCTATAAGTGATTCCACACCACCTAATGATTCTGCCAGACTAAATAGATGCGTATTACTTAATACTGCATTTGCATTTTCTTCGCTACCATTTACAAGATCAAATGAAACCATTCCTCCAAACATGCGCATTTGTTTTGCTGCAACTGCATGGCCTGGATGATCTTTGAATCCTGGATAGTAAGTTTTAGAAACTTTTGGATGCATTTTTAAAAATTCAGCAATCTGTACCGCGTTCTCACATGAGCGTTGAACGCGGATGTGTAAGGTCTTTATTCCTCTTAATATCAGGAAACAGTCTTGAGGTCCAGGAACAGCACCAGCTGCGTTTTGAATGTATTGTATTTTGTCCGCAAATTCTTCATCGTTTGTTACGATGCATCCATGAATAACATCTGAATGTCCACCTATGTATTTTGTTGCAGAATGCATGACAATGTCTGCGCCCAGGTCTAATGGTGTCTGAAGGAATGGGGAGGCGAAAGTGTTGTCTACACATACCTGTATGTCTTTCCCTTTTACGAGATCGCAAACTGCACGAATATCTACAATGTTCAACATTGGGTTTGTAGGAGTTTCTACCCAGATCATTTTGGTCTTAGCATTTATGCGTTTTTCCAATTCTGACATGTCGTCCATTCCTACGAAATGAAACTTGATACCATATTTTCCATAAAGGCTATTCATTAATCTATATGAGCCACCATATAAATCATTCGTTGAGATAAGCTCATCCCCAGGGTTTAAAGTTTTCAGAATTGCATCTATTGCTGCTAATCCACTTGCAAAACAGATAGCTCTTTTGCCATTTTCAAGAGCAGCTAGATTTTTTTCTAGAACAGACCTTGTAGGGTTTTGTGTTCTTGCATACTCATAGCCTTTATGCACACCGGGTGCATCTTGCACATAAGTAGATGTTTGGAAAATAGGAGTCATAATTGCCCCAGAACTTGGATCAGGTTTTATTCCTGCGTGAATTGCTTTGGTCCCAAACTTCATTGTAATATTTTTATGGTATTATAATCTATTTTCTTGAAAGAGCCTTCTTTGCTGCTGCGACAATGTCATTTACTCCTAATCCATATTTGTCTAAGAGCTGAGCAGGTTTTCCACTTTCACCGAAACTATCATTTACCGCTACAATTTCTATTGGTGCGGGTGTGTTACGAGAAAGTAAGCTTGCAATGCTTTCTCCTAAACCTCCATTCACCTGATGTTCTTCTGCGGAAACTGCACATTTAGTTTTAGCAACAGAGTTGAGAATGGCATTATTATCTAAAGGCTTTATGGTATGGATATTAATCAGCTCAACACTTATACCTTCCTTGTCAAGAATCTTTGCAGCCTCTACACTTTGCCAAACCATATGACCTGTGGCAAAAATACTGATGTCAGTTCCTTCAGATAATGTGAGTGCTTTGCCAATTTCAAATTTTTGATCTTCAGGTATAAACACTGGCCAAGAAGGTCTACCAAATCTAAGGTAAACAGGTCCAGAATAATCTGCGATTGCAATTGTTGCAGCTTTTGTTTGGTTATAATCGCATGGATTAATAACTGTCATGCCTGGAAGCATTTTCATCATTCCTATATCTTCCAAGATTTGGTGTGTTGCACCATCTTCTCCTAGAGTTAATCCAGCGTGGGAAGCACATATTTTTACGTTCTTGTGCGAGTAAGCAATGGATTGACGGATCTGATCATAAACCCGACCAGTAGAAAAATTTGCAAAGGTTCCAGTAAATGGAATTTTGCCACCTATAGAAAGACCAGCGGCTATGCCCATCATGTTTGCTTCAGCGATTCCTACCTGAAAAAAACGATCTGGGAATTCTTTGATAAAGTGCTGCATTTTTAAGGATCCAATAAGATCAGCGCACAAGGCAACTACCTCTGGATTTCTTTTACCTGCCTCTAGGAGTCCGGCTCCAAATCCGTCTCTAGTTGCTTTTTTTTCTGTGAATGTAATTTCTTGAATCATATAATCAATAGTCTCCTAAGGTTTCTTCTAGCTGAGCCAGAGCAATTTCTTTTTGTTCATCATTGGGTGCCTTACCGTGCCATGCATGTGTTCCTTCCATAAAATCAACTCCCTTACCCATGTCTGTTTTCATTAAGATAACTACAGGCTTACCTTCAACGGATTTTTCTTTTGCATTCTGTACTGTAGCTAGAATATCTTCAAAATTATGACCATCCATCTCTAAGACAGTCCAGCCAAATGCTTTCCACTTAGCTGGTAGATCACCTAGGCTCATAACATCATCATTGGATCCATCAATTTGTTGACCATTCCAGTCTACAATTGCTATTAAATTTGTCACCTTATAGTGCGCAGCAAACATGATAGCTTCCCATACCTGTCCCTCTTGTAATTCTCCATCACCCGTTAGGACGTAGATAAATTTATTGTCATTGTCTAATCGCTTAGAAAGAGCAGTGCCCAGTGCAACAGAAATACCCTGTCCTAAAGATCCACTGGCTATTCTTATCCCTGGCAATTTTTCATGTGTTGCTGGATGTCCCTGAAGTCTAGAATTAATCTTTCTGAAAGTAGCTAACTCTTCTATAGGGAAATAGCCACTTCTAGCTAATACACTATAAAATACAGGAGAGATATGTCCATTGCTTAGGAAGAAGAGATCTTCATCTTTGCCGGACATATTAAAACTAGGGTCGTGGTCCATGATTTTAAAAAAGAGCGCCGTCAATAAATCAGCACATCCAAGTGATCCACCTGGGTGGCCGGATGATGCTCCATGTGTTTGGCGTATGATGTCTCTACGTACCTGAGAGGCAATGTTTTTAAGTTTTGTGATTTCGGTCATTCGTCTTGAAATAAAAAAAGGGCAATTTGAATCTTCAAACTGCCCGTAAAGTTAAATATCTTTTTTAAAGTACTACTAGTTGCACGACTCAACTAAAGCTTTTCCAGCTTTAAATTTAACTAGAGTCTTTGCTGCAATTCTAATTTTTTCTCCAGTAGCAGGATTTCTTCCATCTCTAGCTTTTCTTCTGTTCGTTGAAAATGTTCCAAATCCAACAAAAGATGCTTTACCACCTTTTTTTAATGCTTTCTCGATAGAATCAAATACGCAATTTACTGCTTCAGTAGCTTCTGCTTTTGAAATATCAGCTTTTACAGCCACATTGGTTATAAGATCTCCTTTGTTCATTATTTAAATTTTATTTATGAATTATTATCTCAAAAGTATAGCAATGCTAACATATAAACAAACTTTTATATATATAAATGTAGTTAATTCAGGGTTTTTGGCCTAAAAACCCTTTATTTCATTGAATAATTACTTGAACTTGAGATTATTACTAGCAATTTGTCTCTGATTCCCTTACCTTTATATGGATGTCAAGAATAAAAAAGATAGTATTTATAGGTATTCTGCCAGCCTTCTTGTTCATAAGTCTACCTTCTTGTAAGACTGGTGAGGGCTGTATCACGACGGAAAAGATGAGCGAAGACGTTGATTATTCCAATACAAAAAGAGGCAAATCTTCATTGTTTGGGAAAAAGAGAAAGAAGAAAATGAGGAAAGCTGGACAAAAAGGATCTTAATTCTGAGAAAAGAATTCGCCAAGTACTTCCCCTAAATAATTTAAAGCACTCACAACTAGAAAAATAGCTATTCCTGGAAATAGAGCTAACCACCACGCCTTATAATTATTTCTTACTTCTGACAACATACTGCCCCAACTCACTTCTTCTACTGGAAGTCCTATTCCTAAGAAAGACAGACTCGCCTCTAATAGAATTGCAGCAGAAAAACTAAAGGCAAAACTTACAAGTGCTGGCCCCATCGCATTCAGGAATATGTGTTTTACAATTATGGTCCAATTTGGAATACCAGATACTTCTGCGCTTTTAATATAATTCTCTTCTTTTAGTTTAAGTACTTCCGCACGTGTATACCTAGCCACTATGGGCCATAATACAAACGCAATAACAAGTATTAAATTAATAACACCGGCTTTTGTTAGTAGACTTAATAAAATAAGAATAAAAAAGATGTTAGGTATAGATTTATACACTTCAAGAATCCATAGAATTAAATTGTCTAAGGGTACTCGTATTTTTGAATTAACACTGTCGTGCAATTTCCAAATGCAGAAGCCACTCATTATAAATATTAAAAGAAACACTGAAGCCTCCCACATGAAATCATTTGCAAAACCAAAGAAAAACCCATAAATAGACTGATACAATAGAACTAGAATGCTAGGAAGCAATATCGCGAGCTGTTTATAATTAATTCTTAATTTATTGTTTCCAAAGTAAGCTGAGATAATACCTATTAGCATACCTATAATAAAGGATAATAAAGATGCAAAAAACCCTATACGCCCAGCAATGGAACTGCCGTAAAGTAGACCAGCAAAAGTGTCTCTTCCTAATGCATCCGTTCCTAACCAATGCCTCTTCCTGATGCTACTAATATCTTGCTTTTCAAAAGGACTTTTGAATCTGCCATTTTTAAGGTCAAGCGATTTTTGATGATAGGGAATTAATGGATGAATAGACCAATTACATTCTGCTTTATGGTGGTGCGTTTTATTAAATAACTTTTGCACAACTGGAAAGTGTAAACCATTATTACTTTTACATACGATAGGGATATCATTTGCAATGAAGGGGGCTAAAAGAGAAATTATAAATAATGTGAATAGTATTATTACAGAAAATCTACCTCTTTTCTTTTTGTTTATAAACTTCAATATGCGTTTTATATACGCCATAATTAATCTGTGTCAAAATGAATTTTAGGATTCGTCTTCATGTAAAGTAAATCACTCATTAAGAATGATATGCTCGTAATACCAGCGATCAGAAATACAAGTGCAAAAACAACATTCCAGTCTGCAAGTAAAATGGAATTATAAATTAAGCGCCCTATACCAGGGATGTTAAATACAGTCTCAATAATTACAGAACCAGCAATGGTCCCTGGAATGGCCGAACTTAAAAGTGTAATGATTGGCAGCAATGCATTTTTAAATCCATGTTTTTTAACTACAGCCTTGAAAGATAAGCCCTTACTCAATGCAGTACGGGCATATGATTTTCCTAGCTCATTGGAAAGACTAGATTCCATCTGCCTACTTATATAGCCAAGGGCATGCAGTGAGGTAACTAAAATTGGAAGGATTAGTAGTTTCCCTGAGGAAAATAGTTTTCCAAAAATAGATTTATCTGTAGGATCTAAGACACTTACCGTTGGAAAGATATTTGTCCAACTACCATAGTCGTCTGTAGTGAAGAAAATGAGCATGATCGTTGCAAACCAAAATACTGGAATGGAATATAACAGATAGGATCCTAGTTTAAGTGCCTCTGAGGTTTTTTTCGAATCTGATGTTTTGGAAAATAAACCCAAAGAGATACCTAATGCAAAGCTTATGAATAATGAAATAAAAACGAGCAATAAGGTCCATTGCAATGCATCCCAAATCTTTGTTGAAACAAGTTTACCATCCACAAAGGAAATTCCAAAATTCCCAGTGAACATATTTTTAACCCAGATATGATACTGATTATTAAAACCATTCCAATTAAATGCAGGTAGAGAAAACTGCTTCTTTTCATTCAGCTGTATGTCTTCTTGGTTTTTTTCACTAGGGAATAATTTACGTTTTAGAGGGTAGTGGGATGGTCTAAATTTAAAATAGAATTGGGGAAGGTGATAATTGTATTTCTTTGCAACTTGTACATAATCTTCTTTTGAAAATCCTTCATCATTATCTTTTGCTTCAGACTTTCCTTCAAGTTGCAATATATTGACAACTGTATCCTGTGGTACATTTTTACTTATAAAAAAAATAAGTAAAGAGACACTCAGAAGTACAAAAGGTATTCTTAAAATGCGTTTTGAAAGATACCAAAGCATATTATTAATTAACTACTGAAACTTTTCTTGAGAAAGTGTTTGCAAGGTACCCGGGTCTTTTTGATGTTTGCTTAGCTGATAAGTCAGCGTCCAAAATTACTTTTTGCCTTGGACAATATAACCATATCACAGGTTGATCTTCATACATTATCTCCTGCAGCTTTAGATAAAGATCCTTGCGTTTGCTTTCATCATATTCCTTGCGAATCTCTACCATGAGTTTGTCAGCTTCATGATTGCTATAGGAATAGAAATTTCTACCCTCATCTATATTATCTGAGTGCCATCTGTCGTATGGGTCATCCGGTGCTGCATCCTGAGATATGACCAGTGCAACTAGATTATATTTTTTAGGACCTATGTTTTCTGAATTTATTATGGACATCTTTTTTCTTGTGATGCTTAAGTTAATGCCAGCTTTTTTTGCAGCCTCTTGCACTAATAAACTAATATTCTCTGAAAGCGAACTTCCAGTAATCAGAATCTCAAGATTCATCTCTACATGGGTATTGTTAATTTTTTTGTCTACAATACCATCTCCATTTGAGTCTTCCCAGCCAGCTTCTTTTAGTAATTGAATAGATTTATCTATGTCAAAAGGAATAGGCTTCAATTTAGTATTGTAATAAGATTTAGCTGGATTAAAATGACCGATTATCCTATCTCCATAACCATATTCAATAGTATTTAATATAGACTGCATATCAAATAAATGTGCAATTGCCCTTCTTACTCTTTTATCAGTAAGTTTTTCATCAATATTATTTAATGCTATATAATAATATCGAATAAGTGATGGAGATAAAAATTGTGCTTTGTCTTTGTAGTTCTCATCTTTTTTGAGCTCATCAAACAGGCTAGCATTTGCAATGGGTAAGACATCTATTTGATCTCCCTTAAAAGCGGTAAGAGCAGTATTGTCATCTGGAATTATTTTAAATACCATTTTTTCTGTTCCTGCTTTTAGAAAAGGATTGTTTGGGAATTTATTACCCCAGTAATTAGCTTTCTTTTGCAAAACAATACTTTGGTTTGTGGTCCACGAGTTCAAGACATAGGGTCCTGCTCCTACCAGAGTATCTCTTAAATTCTCAGTGGAATTAAATGTGGTCGCAAAGGATGTTATGTTATCATCTGCTTCAAAATCATCCCCGTAATTTATATCATTTGGGAATTGTTTTAAAGCCGCACTTTTATCATAAATGTGATGTGGTAATATGTAGCATGTGAGGGCAATTTCTTTAGCCAACATATGGTCCTTATCCATAACCACCTGAAACTTTTTTGGATTGTTTTTGTCAGGGATTACGTTTTTTATATACTTAAACAGCGATCGCCATGCACGCGCATTTGACAAGGGTAGTTTTACTGCTTTGACAGTAAATGCGTAATCTTCAGCTGTGACAGGCTTACCATCTGTCCACCTAGCATCTTCTCTTATTGTTATATCAAAAACTAGATCACCATTATAAGGTGCTTCTGTGCGCACTTTTCCTTCTGGAATTTCTTCTATCAATATTGGATATAACTCCAAGGTTTCTGGATGATAGTCAGCAAGTGGTACAAAAATGTATTGAAATATTTCTCTTGAACTCGCTGAAGGATTAAAAACTGGATTTAATTTATTTGGATCTTTTGTTAAACGAATATTGAGAGTTTCCAATTCTGTGAGCATTGGAGCATCCGTTCTACACCCAATGCACATCATCAGACATAAGAAAATTCCAAGACTCCAACTAAAAGATAGGTTCATAGGGTAATATTATTACTATGAAGTTACGCATAATAGCTTGAAACTTGACATATCATTTATATACAAAATAGTATTTTACCATAAATGAAAACAAAAATTTTAATAGGAGGTGGTTCAGGGCTAGTCGGTAGCCACCTAAGGACAAGACTTTCTAAGGAAACTTATGAGGTAAAGGTTTTAAGTAGGTCTATTGCAAATAAATCTTCAGACTTTTTGCAATGGGATCCAGCTAGAGATAGTATTGAATTGAAGGGCTTTGCTCCTGATGTAGTTATTAATCTAGCAGGTGCTGGGATTGCGGATAAACTTTGGACCAAATCCAGAAAGAAAGAAATTATTTCTAGCCGAGTGGAATCTAATAAAGTTTTAGTTCGTCTCATTGAGGAAGGTCTTATAAATCCTAAAATATTTTTAAGCGCGTCTGCTATTGGGATTTATGGAGATCGTGGAGACGAGATATTGACACACGAAAGTGCAATTGGGGATAGGAATTCATTTATGGTTGAATGTTGTGAATTGTGGGAACGATCTATTGACCCAATAATTAATCTAACAAAATCTGTATTTACGCTTAGAATAGGTCTGGTCTTATCATCTAAGGGTGGAGCTTTACCTAAGATTTTGCAACCCATGAATTTTGGAATAGCGGCTTACTTTGGCAATGGCAAACAATTTTATCCGTGGATACATATTGATGATCTAGCGTCACAAATTATATTTCTTATTACGAAAACAAAAGAGGATGGTATTTACAATGGTGTAGCTCCAGAATCACTGCAGCTAGGAGAGTTTACTAGAAGGACAAAACAATCTTTAGGAAAAAAGGCACTCCTCTTACCAGTTCCAGCTTTCGCCTTAAATTTGATTCCGGGGAAAATGGCTACAATGCTTTTAAATAGCAACCGTGTAAGTCCAAATCGATTTTTAGAACAGGGCTTTAAGTTTCAATTTGAAACACTTGAAAATGCAATTGTAGATATCGTAAATAGGAGAATTTAATTTGCTAATCCTCAAATATTTCGATGTTCTTATTGGCCATAATTAAATCAGTAAACTTCCCTTTAAAACGGGTTGCTCTCACCATATGATTATCAATCCAATGATAATTCCCTCCTCTAGGTTTTCCCATCAAAAGACCCTGATACTTAAATCCCTCCTTCGCAAGCCAAGCTTCAGTTACTTTTCTATGATCTTCAGTTCTTGATGTAAAAAAGGTAATAATATGCCCTTCATCAAACCACTTATTTAGTATCTCTAAAGCATCTGGGTACACTTGCGCAGTTTCCATACGTTCAGGTTCTTCATTTGGAATATCATCACAAATCGTCCCATCAATATCAATAAGGTAGTTTTTAATTTCTTCTGGAAGAATTGGGCTTAAGGATTTACCATCTTCTCCAGTTATAGTTTTGAGATCGTGTTTTTTCATATTTTTATTTAAAATGAGAAATATTCTTCTGGATTTTCAGGTTTCCCGTTATACCAAAGTTCAAAATGTAAATGCGGACCATCAGAAAGAGTTCCAGTGTTGCCAATTATTGCGATAGCTTCACCAGCTTTAACTAAGCTTCCTGTTTCTTTTAAAAGAACAGAATTGTGTTTATATATTGAAATAATATTACTGGGATGCTGAATGCTTATGGTGTTCCCTGTTTCCAAAGACCAATCAGAACTCAGAATGACTCCATCCATAATGCTTTTGATAGGTGTATTTTTTGGAGCAAGTACATCTACTCCAAAATGTTTTTTGTCTATCATGAATCCCTCTGAAACAGTACCATTCACAGGATTAATAAAAAATAATTCGTCCAGAATATTTGTATTCACATAAGGGACCTCTTGGATGGAGGATTTCACATTATTTTCCAAAGGCTGAGCATTTGCTACTGAATTGCCTAAATCTTCATCAATCCCATCAAATAGCTTTGTTAAGCCATCTATATATAATTCCTGATTATCTAATTCTTCTTCTAAAAACTCTACTTTTTCTTTTAAATCAAGAAATTGTGGATTAGAGTTTACGTCTCCATATCCAGGTATAAATCTTTTGATTGGTGTGAAAATTATAAATGAAATAATCAAAAGACTTAAAATCACCAGAATAATGCTAAAAAACGTGTAAATGTTGAGTAAAGATAGCCTGTAGGAGCGCATTTCTTCCAGGGTTTCATCGTTCATTATGATGAGACGGAACGTATTTCGTAGTTTTTCACGAAATTGGACTTTATTTTGCAGCTCTTCATTCATAAGATTCCTAGAGGAATTAAAATATATACCCTAATAAAGGAGTTATATAAATTGGTACAAAATTGCCCATAATAGTGTGAATGATGCAATTATTACTGGATTTATTTAAATAAAATAGTACTCTTGAAACAAGTAATTTTAGTTTTTAGTATTGCGATGCTCTGTGTTTCTTGTTCTTCTACGAAGAAAAAGGGGGAAACTGGCAAGTTTGGAAGGTTTTATCATAACGTTACAGCCAAGTATAATGGGTATTTCAATGCAAATGAGATTCTGAAGGAGAGCTTTGTTGTTCTTGAAGAGAGTAATGATGATAATTACGATCAAATTTTGAATCTGTATCCGTATCAGCCTTCTGACCCTAAATCTGCGACTGTAGAGTTAGATAGAGCGATAGAAAAAGTTTCCACAGTTGTTTCTCTTCACAGGCCTAGTAAATGGGTAGATGATTGCTACCTCTTATTAGGGAAAGCTCAATTCTTAAAACAAGACTACGAATCAGCTGAAGAAACATTCAGATTCTTTCAAGAAGAATTTGATCCATATAGTATTTACAGTGCAAAATTTGAAAAGAACCGTAAGCAGTCCTCATCAGAAAAGAAGAAGGTGCGGGATGAAGAAAGAGATGTAAAGAGGAAAGAAATAGATGAAAAGAAAAAAGAAACAAAAGAAAAGAGGCAAGAAGAACGAGAGACGAAAGCAGACGATAGAGAAAAAAGAGATAAAGCAAGAAAGGATTTAAGAAAGAAGACAGATAAATTAAATGACGAAATACGAGATATAAAGAAGGATCTAAAGAAGGCAGAAAAAAAGCGCAAAGACGAAATCCGTAAGAAGGAAAAAGAGGCGAGAAAAAAGAAGAAGCGTTTGCCTAAGAAAGATCCCAATGCAGATCCAAGAAGTTCAAAAGAAAAGCAGCTCCAAGCTAAACTAGAATCTAAGCAGGCAGAACTGGAAAGATTAAAAAACCCAAGCGAGGCCAAAGAAGAGAAACCAGTAATTGAGCCTACAGAAGAAACTGTTGTGCAAGAAACCGCAATAGAAGATGAATTGGATGCTGAAGAAGGAAGTAAAACAAATAAAAAGAAATCTACTCGCCAAGTACCAGGTGGAGGTTTGTTTAAACACAAGCCTGCATATTATGAAGGAATCTTATGGCTCGCAATGACTTATGCAGAACGTGGCAACTCTTTTAGTTCAGAGTACTTATTGCGATCCCTAGAAGAAGAGAATGTTTATGATGAAATCAAAGAAGAAATTCCTGCAGCTTACGCACATTTGTATTTAAAGCAAAAGGATTATGATAAAGCAATTCCAGCTTTGAATAACGCTATCGAAAAAGAAAGCAGTAAAAAAGTAAAGGCCAGATATGCATTTATCTTAGCGCAGATTTATGAATATAAACAGAACTATAGTGAAGCGCTAAAATATTATAGCCAAGTGGACAACTTTAAGCCTAGTTTTTTAATGGATTTTCATGCTAAACTCAAGAAGTTAAAATTGTCACATTCTACTGGGAAGACATCTAAGGAGTCTGCGCTCAAGAGCTTAGATAAAATGATTAAAGAGGAAAAGTATGCAGATTTTAGGTCGCAATTATATTTTGCAAAAGGAGAACTAGAAATTGAAAATAACAATATAGCAGAAGCGATAGGTTTTTTCCAAAAGTCATTAAAGGAGCCTGGGAGCACAAAACAACAACAGGCAAATGTGTATAATAGCCTTGCCAATATTTTTTATAAGCAAGAAAAATATCTTCCATCTTCTACTTATTATGATTCTACCCTTATTGTATTAGATAAAAAGGATGAGAGATATCTTGAAGTAGAAAAAAGAGCACGCAATTTGAAAGACATAGCTCTGAACATTAAAATAATAAATGAACAAGATAGTTTGCTAAGACTCTCTACATTGACTAGAGAAGAGTTAATAGAATTGGCAGAAAGGGTAGAACAAGAAAATATTGAAAAAGGAGTTGCAGATGCAAGCGCAATTTCTAGACCAAGCAGAAAGCCAGGCGCCGGTAATAGAAGGACAGGGAGAGAAAGCAGCAGTTTCTTTGCTTATAATGATATGGCGCTGCTTCAGGGGCAAAGTGATTTTAGAAGGAAGTGGGGAGATAGAGCACTGGAAGATAACTGGCGAAGATCTAATCGAACAAACGCATCTGAAACCACAGATGTAGAAGTTGTAGTAGATGAACCCAAGAAGGATATGTCAGATGAACAGGTGCGAAAAATATTAGGAGATATTCCTTTCTCACCGAAACAAAAAACATCTGCAAATAATAAGATTGCAGATGCTATGTATGACCTAGGAGTTAAGTACAGAGATAATCTTGATAATTATGAAAAATCAACTGAGACACTAGAGGAATTGCTGAGAAGGTATCCTAATTTTGAAAAGCGATTAGATGCATATTATTACCTATATCTTTCTTATAACGATTTAAACCAAAGATCTAAAGCAAATGGATACGCATCTAAAATTACTTCAGAATTCCCAGAATCTGATTATGCAAAGATAATTTCAGATCCTGCATATTTAGATGAACTGATAGCAGACGGAGGATCCTTGGAAAGAATATATAAAGAAGTGTATAGTCTATTTGAAAATGAAAAATATGCTCAGGCGAAAGCGCGTATCGATTTATCTAAAAATGAGCTAGAACTTTCCAATCCCTATGCTGCAAAGTTTGGATTGCTTAGTGCAATGTGTATAGGAAGTTTAGAAGGTAAAGACGCTTATGTAAAAGCCTTAAGGGATGTAACTACAAGGTATCCTAATGCACCAGAGAAAACTAGAGCCCAAGAAATATTGCGCTTTTTGAGAGGAGAAGGAGATGCGTTTTCTGATCTTATCTATGAGGAAGAAAAAGATGTCTTTAAAGATGAAGAAGAAAAATTGCATTACAACATTCTTGTGGTCTATGATGTAGACAATAATAAAATGAATGATTTAAAAGTTGCCTTATCAGATTATAATAAAAAGTATCATAAGCAGGATAAGTTGAAAGTAGCTTCTATATTTTTAAATAGAGAAGATGATTCCCAAATCGTTTTGATAAGACGATTTAAGAATAAGTCAAAAGCAATGCAGTATTATGTGTCAGCAATCACAAAAGCAGATGAATTGACTAAAGGTCTTGATATTGATTATACCATGTATTCAGTTACACAGAGAAATTATAGAGAAATCATAAAGCAAAAATCAGAGAAAGCTTATAGGGCATTCTATGAAAAGTATTACCTCAATCAATAAAAAAAAAGCTTGTCTTATAAAGACAAGCTTTTTTTTTATTTAAGAATTACCCCGGAGGTTAATTTGAAGTTCAATTTCGTCATTTACAAATTTGTCTTTCAATCCATCAATGAATGATTTAGACATAAATTTGATGCCCCAATCAGTTCTATTAATATTGAATTTTGGAGTAGTGACATTTAAAGCATTACCACTTACAGATGTATTTGCTCTAAAACCTATTTGTTTTGAAATTCCTTTTAGAGTTAAATTTCCATAGACCATGCAATTTGCATCTGTATTCCCTTCAAGAGCTGTCACCTTTGTAATTTCAAATTCTGCAGTAGGAAACTTAGTGACATTGAAAAAATCATCCTCTTTGCCAGCCTCAGTTCCTTTTAAGTGAGCCTCCAAACTCGCTTTTCCTCCACCTTCTAGATCTGTATTGTTAATAGAGTTCATGTCTAGCGTGAATTTGCCACCGGTTAATTTTCCATCAGCGAAACTGACATTACCACTTGAGACATTTAGTGTTCCCGTATGGGAACCAGTAGGTTTACTTCCCGTCCAAATAACCTTACTTAACGTGTTATTAATAGTATAAGACGTACCGCTTGCAACAGCTGCTTTGGATGCGGGTCCAGTACTTGTTGTTTTCCCTTTGTCATTTTTGCAGGAAACTAAAAGTCCTAAGAATAACATGGGCAGACATAGTAAAATGAGTTTTTTCATTTGTATAAGTTTAAATTTAATCTAAGCTAATTATTTAATGATTGACGTATGGTTTTTCCTTAATAAAATCCATTACTTCAAAAAGACTGTTAAAGTAAGTACATCTTTCTGTATTTTGATTCCTCTGTTGAGAAACTTGATATCCTGTGATAAGAAGGTGGGTATTTTTATTCGCATCTAAAACCTTATCAATGTAATCTTGGAGTGCTTTGCCTTCATAACTTTCATTAATGATAGTAAATATATAATCAGGTTTGAAAACTTGAGAAGCCTCAATTATATCTTCAGAGATTATTCCCATACCTATATTCAGAACGTTGAATCCATGCTCTTTTAAAACAAACTCTAGAAAAAATAGACTCAACTCATGGTTTTCTTTCTTGGGAAGGTAAATTAGATACTTCTTCTTCTTTATACTCTTTTCAATTTTCAAACTTTCAATTGCAATTAGAATTTTTCTCTTTACAATTTGAGTTATAAAAGATTCATGAACATTTTTAATAGATCCTGCAATCCACATTACACTTATCTTATCTAAAAGTGGATAGATAACTTCCATCATAGTGGTGCCAAATCCCTTCTGTTTGATATTATGATCTAAGATTTTATTAAAATTATATTCATCAAACTCAAACATGGCTAAAGTAAGTGCATCTAACTGATCTTCAAATTTCTCGTGTACTTCTGTATGTTCTGCTACGCGAGCCTTAATTTCTGCCTTGCTTAAGCAAGCAATTTTAGAAATCTTAAGGCCTCTTTTGTTTAAAAATGCGACGTTGAGAAGAAGTTGTAAGTCTGAATCTTGGTAAAATCGTATGTTAGTCTTGGTCCGTTTTGGTATTATAACTCCATATCTCTTCTCCCAAATACGTATAGTGTGGGCTTTTACCCCCGACAATTTTTCGAGATCATTAATAGAATATATAACCATCTTTGTTCTTAAAAAGTAATTTAGAGCGCAGATTTACAACATTATATGTGCAAAAATAGTTTACACTAAAGTAAAAAGCACTATGATTTTTGAAATAAAAAAAATTAGATGAAAATTGGAATTGTTTGTTATCCTACTTTTGGAGGCAGTGGAGTTATTGCAACTGAGTTGGGCAAAGGTCTTGCTTCACTAGGTCATCAAGTCCATTTTATAACGTATAAGCGGCCCGCAAGGCTGAATGCATTCTATGAAAATATAACGTATCATGAAGTAAATACGCTTCAATATCCTTTATTTGAATATACGCCGTACGAATCAGAATTAGCTAGTAAACTTGTAGATGTTGTTACATATGAAAAACTCGATATTCTTCATGTGCATTACGCTATTCCTCATGCAGCAGTAGCATATATGACAAAACAAATCTTAAAAACAAAAGGAATTTACATACCTGTTGTAACGACTCTACATGGAACAGATATTACACTAGTGGGAACAAATAAAGCATTTGCTTCCGTAGTAGAATTTAGTATTAATAATTCTGATGCAGTAACTACAGTATCTAAATCATTGAGAAAGGATACATTGGACACATTTGACATTAAGCAAGATATAGAGGTAATCTATAATTTTATTGACCCTGATCGATTTAAGAGATTAAATAAGGATCATTTCAGAAAAGCAATTGCTCCTAATGGTGAAAAAATTATTATACATACATCAAACTTTAGAAAGGTTAAAAGAGTGGATGACGCAATTAAAGCTTTCGCTAAAATTCGAGCCAAGTTAGATTGTAAATTGATTTTAATTGGAGATGGTCCTGAGCGACAAGTTATGGAGGAATTTTGTAGACAAATAGGGCTTTGTGATGAAATACGATTTTTGGGAAAACAAGATGCAGTCGAAGAAATACTAGCAATTGGCGATTTGTTCATCCTTCCTTCAGAAAATGAAAGCTTTGGACTCGCTGCTTTAGAAGCCATGGCTTGTGAATTGCCGGTAATCTCTACAAATATTGGTGGTCTACCAGAAGTGAATACAGAAGGTGAAACTGGTTATCTTTTGGATGTAGGTGATGTTGATGGAATGGCAAATAAAGCTATCAGCCTCTTATCAGATCCAGCCCTCTTGGCCCAAATGAAAAAGAACGCTTATAAGAGATCACAGGAGTTTAAACTTGATAAGATCTTAGAGAAGTACGTTAGTCTGTATGAACAAGTGATCCAGAAGGCTTCTAGTGAAAATATGGTAAGCGTTTGATCTCCAGATTAATTTATGAATAATATTTTAGTGACATAACTATCTGGCTCACTGAAGCTGTCAGAAGTTGATGAACTAAACACTAAATAAACACCTGTGCTTGCTTTACGTCCAGTGTAATCTGTACCATCCCAAATCGCTTGCCCTCCTAATGCTTCTGTCTCATGAACTAGTCTACCATTAATATCTGTAATTTTTACATTTGCATCGCTGGCTAAACCTTTTATTGCAATAGGTCCAGAATAATCAGGTCTTACTGGATTTGGAAATGCATATACTGAATTACTATGATTTTTGCCTCCTGCTGTTGTTTGTGTCCTGTAAGAAATTATACCTGACTCAGTTCCAATAAACATCTCTCCAGATAGTGGACTAAAGACCATGTCCCTGATGTTATTATTAAAAAGAGGACTATTTTCTGTTGTAAAGTGATGAATTTGTGTTTCTCCATCAGGGGACTGAACAAAAACGCCATTTTTTGTCCCAAACCATTTCCTATTCGCACCATCAATCTCAATAGATCTAATGTCTTCTGTAGCAAGCAAAATTGCAGGGATATTATCTTGTAACACTTTTCTTAAGCTACCAGTACATTCAGGTTCAAACGGCGATCCGCCACATTCAAACACAACAGGCCCTTTATCTGTCCCAACCCAAACATCTCCATCCAGATCAACACGCACACTTCTAACTATGTTAGTTGATAATTCTGACATAGTACTGTTGATATATCTTGTACGCGGTAAGGACAAATCCTCACCTGGGTCAAAGACTGTAACACCTCCGTTATTTCCTTCATTTACAATCCAGAAATACCCATTAAGATCAATATCCATTTCTATAGGGTTTCTGTTTGTGCCTAGGGAATAGCTTTTCCATTCACCTGTATTTCTTAAAACAGATAGAGATTGTGGTGCTCCCCAGTTTGAGACCCATAAATTTTCCTGTTCATCAAATATTAACTCAGTAACAAATATTCGTTTGTCATTTCCTATCTGTCCTCTCAACGAAGAGTTGTGTTCGTTGTAAACTTTTGTTTCTTTTGTTTCAAGATTGTATTCTAATAAGCCCTCATAGAATGATCCTACATAAACGATATTTTTTGAAGGATGCTTGACTATTTGATTCAAAGAAATCAAGGTGCTGTCTTTAATATCAGCTGTGTTGTTTTCATTAATGTTTGTCCAAGTTCCGTTTTCTAAAATGTAAAATCCTTTTCGGGTTGCAGTGTTCGCAAAAAATTCATCCGGACCGCCAGCAGCTGCGTAAATCACTTCGTCTGCATAATGCAGATCATAGACTTTTTCAGAATTAGGGCCATTTATTTCAATAGTTGATATTCCAGATTCCTTGTTTTCTAAGAATCTAATTTCATCAAATTCATCAGCCAACCAAATTTTCCCTTGATCTTCAGAAATTAAAAAACTTGGTCTCGTCTGAGAATAACTCTTTTTTAAAACATTTGTATTGGTCTCGTCAAAATAATAAAACTTAGCAAGAGACTGACTTCGTTTTCCACTACACCATACTAAGTCTAAGGCTTGTTCAGAAATAAATTTTGAAACAAAATCGTTTTCAGTTTCTACGGCAAGAGTATCAAAATTAAATCCATCTTCAGAACTATATAAAACCTTTTCAGTAGCCATGTAAATCTTGTCAAATTTACTTGCTATTGCCACAGGAGAATATACAAGTGGTAAGCCAGAGTCAAGGGATAAAAATGCCCATTGACCAAAGTCGCCTTGAACTATATTTTGGGCTAGAGATACTACATAGACGCCATCCTGTGTTGCTGCATAAAGATTATTCTCATTTACAGTACACTCAAAGACTTCTATCCCATCTGTTTTTGTAGTAAAACCAAATTCAAGCGCTTCCAAATCATATTCTACTACCCCAAATCCTGTAGAAAAATATGCTTTATTATCATGTATGAATATATCATATATAGTCTTGTCTCCTTGAATATTTGTATTGTTCTTGATGTTTGCAATATTGATAACTTCATCTTCAGTAATTAAATCAATATTACTATTATTGTATGCGATGATGAGTTGATTCAAATTTTGGTTAAACGCAATTTTTGCAATCCCAATGTCATTCAATCCTTCGACCTTACTAAGGAAATCTATAGAATTGTCGGCCTTATCTAAAGTGAATATTGATATGGATGTTGCTAAGTAAATTTTATCAGCGCTTTGTGTTAACTGAAGTGCCCTGTTGTGCGGGAGATACGACTTCCAGCTTCCTAATGGAATCTCGCTTTGAGACAGGAGAGTCCCAAATGAACACAATAATAATAACAGGATGAAGCAATAAGTTTTTGTCATACTAAAGATTAACTTCCGAAGCCCAAAGTATATTATGTTTTGAGTAAGTTTTTGTAAATGGGAGTTTCATCCAAATACAAATAAACGGAATCAGCTACAAGGTATTGTATTGATTTATTCTCTGCAATACATTTACGGACAAAACTTGCAGAAATATCTAATGAGGGTGCTTCAAGAATTGTAATGTTTTTATGATCTTTAAGATCTCCTAATTCGTATGAAGGCCTTTGGTAAACATAAATAGAGTAGTGCTCTAAAATCATCTCATAGTTTTTCCACTTATGAAAGGATTTTAAATTGTCACCCCCCATGATCAAACAAAATTCATGCTTAGGGTACTTTTCTTTTAAATACGTGAGCGTGTCTATTGTGTAAGATGGTTGTTCCAAGCCAAATTCAATATCAGATGCCTCAATTTTGGGATTATCTCCAATAGCAAGATTCATCAAATGAAGTCGATCATAGTTGTTTGCTAGGGTAGATTTTTTTTTGAATGGATTATGCGGCGATACTACCATCCAAACCTTTTCAACATCACTATGATTCAGTATATAATTTGCAATTATAAGATGGCCTACGTGGACTGGATTGAAACTGCCAAAAAACAAACCTATTTTCATAAAATGGACTTAATGACTCATCATAACAGGCATAACTAGCATTAATATGCTCTCTGTGCCATCTTCCTCATTTGGTAACAATATGCCCGCTTTGTTTGGTGTAGATAATTGCATTTTTACCTCATCTCCACCCATTACTCCTAACATCTCTATCAAAAACTTTGCGTTGAAGCCTATTGACATAGGGTCCCCAGAATAATTACATGGCAGTTGCTCGGTCGCTTCATTAGAAAAGTCAATGTCCTGCGCTGAAATAGTTAGGCTACCTTCAGAAAGATTCAACACAACCTGATTAGTTGTCTTGTTGGCATAGATTGCGATACGCTTGAGAGAATTCTGAAAGTCTGACCTCCCAACTTGTAGTTGATTTTTGTTATCCACAGGGATTACAGCATTATAGTCAGGGTACTTTGCATCAATAAGCCTACAGGCGACCACAGTCTCTCCTAGGTTAAAAAATGCATTCTTACTATTAAAAGTCAACTCTACATCCCCATCATGGTCCAAAGAAATATTCTTGACCAATGTCAATCCTTTCTTAGGAATAATAAAAGATTGAGAAACATCACTTGAAATATCTCCTATAGCGTATTTAACGAGTTTGTGTGCATCTGTAGCTACAAGAAGTAATTTTTTATAGTCAATAAGGAAGTATACTCCGGTCATTGCTAATCTCAGTTCATCATTACTTGTGGCAAATAAAGTTTTACTGACGGCGTTGGAAAGCTGAGATGGAGTGATATGAACAGAATTGGTATCCTCTTGAACCGGTAGTTCAGGAAAGTCTTCTGGATTGTCTCCTGCAAGCTTATATTTTCCGTAAGCAGAAGTTATCTCTATATTTTGGTTTTCGTTATTAGAGGTAAAGCTTATTGGTTGTTCCGGAAGTTCTTTTAATGTGTCCATTAAAATTTTTGCAGGAACAGCAAGCTTTCCTGTTTCTTCTACCTGTACTTCCATACTTGTAACTATGGATGTTTCTAAGTTTGTAGAGGCAATTGTTAAGGTATTATCATGGACTTCAAATAGGAAATCTTCCAATATAGGAAGCACTGGATTGGTTACAATAGCACCACCCGCTTTTTGCAATTTTTTAAAGAAGTCCGTTGAAGAAACACTAAATTTCATACTTATGGGAATATTATCTTGTTAACAGATGACCAAAAATAGCCATATTATACGGATAATTTTAACCTGTAGGGATTTAAGAATAAGCAATAGTGATAATTCAGCTATTTGTTGGGGATTTTGGACTTATTTTGGGGTGCCAAATGTTACTTTTGCTCCATTATGCATGAAGTAGATAGAAAAACAGGTCCTGGGATACAAGCTATCAAAACTATTGACATTCCTAATGTCCTCGTTTTAGACGAGGAAAAGCATATTCCCTTGTATTTTGTTGCTGGAGGCACTGAAAAAATTGCTCGAATTGAATGTGTCATCCCTGCTGGTAGAAAATATGAAAAGAAAAGAGCAACTGCCTCATTGACTACATCTTTGCTCCAGGAAGGAACAAGCAGTAAAACCTCTTCTGAAATTGCAGAATTGTTGGACTTTTATGGCTTCCGTTTTAAAGCGAGAAATGATTTCGATTTTGCATATATCTCAATAAGCTGTTTAACTAAGCATTTTCATGCAGCTATTGATTTGTTTTTTGACATTATCAAAAACCCCATATTCCCTGAACATGAATTGAATGTAGCCAAGAATACAGCACATAACAACTTGAAGATTCATTTGGAAAGAAATGAGTTTGTGGCGTACAGATTGCTGACAGAATCAATTTTTGGAGAGAATCATGTCTATGGATACAACACAGAACCTGAGGACTTTCAAAATGTCACAAGGGACGATATTCAAGCGTTTTATAAGAATAATTATGCTTTGCAAAATGCTTTTGTAATTGCTTCAGGCCAATTGGAAGCTTCTCAACTTGATGCTTTGCAAACATATTTGCCTGGGAAACTTGTTGGAAAAAATAAAATTGGAAAGGCGAATGCTTATGGAGAAAACGCAATAGTTCATAGGATAGAACAAAAAATTGAAGACAGCTTACAAACTGCAATCAAAATAGGAAAAAAGACCTTTGTAAAAAACCATCCTGATTTTCTTGGGATGTATGTTCTTTCAACAGTATTGGGAGGATATTTTGGTTCAAGGCTTATGCAGTCAATAAGAGAAAAGCATGGCTATAGCTATAATATTTATTCTTCCTTGGAAATTATGGAAGAGCATGGCTATTTGTGCATAAGCACAGAAGTAGGTTCGCAGTATACTGAGCAATCTCTAAATGTAATCTTTGAAGAGATAGAAAGGCTTAGGAATGAGCTCATTCCTGAAAAGGAGTTGCTAATGGTCAAAAACTATTTGCTTGGAAAAATTCTGAGAGATCTAGATGGGCCATTTAATTCAGCTTCATATCTAAAAAATCAATTGATCACAGGGGGAAATATGACTGATCTGCCTTCTGTGGTTGAGGGAATTAGGTCAATTAAATCCATCGAATTACAAGACTTATCTGAACGATATTTTTCTAAAAAAAGCTTTACAACTGTTATTGTATCTTAATTCTTCCTAATATCTTTAATATCAAGTAGATATGATAAAAATTATTATATCTGATAAGGCCTGAAATGTTCTTATATATCAGGATTTTTAGTTTCTTTTGCGATAGTTTCTAAAAGACACTTTTTTAAACATATAGATGAGACTATTCAGTTTTTTTACACAGGAGTTGGCAGTTGATCTGGGCACAGCAAATACCTTGATCATACAGGATGGAGAAGTAGTCATCGATGAGCCATCTATTGTTGCCATTGATAGAAAAACAAATGAAACTATTGCGGTAGGGAGGAGAGCAATGCAGATGCATGAGAAAACGCATGATAACATTCGTACTGTCAGACCCCTAAAAGATGGAGTAATAGCTGATTTTCAAGCTGCTGAAGCTCTCATACAAGGTTTGATAGGAATGATAGGAGAGAAAAAACGCTTTTTCACTCATCTCAAGATGGTTATTTGTATTCCATCTGGAATTACAGAGGTGGAAAAAAGAGCCGTTTTTGATTCAGCAGATCACGTGGATTCCAGAGAAACATATTTAATTCATGAACCTATGGCAGCTGCATTAGGGATAGGACTAGATGTGGAGGAACCTGAAGGGAATATGATCATTGATATAGGTGGAGGAACAACAGAAATTGCTGTAATTGCATTATCTGGAATTGTTACAGATCAATCCATTAGGACAGCTGGTGATGAGTTTACAAATGACATCATAGATTTTATGAAACGTAAGCACAATCTTCTTATCGGAGAGCGAACTGCTGAAAACATTAAAATTTATGTGGGAGCTGCTGTGAATGATTTGAGAAATCCACCTGAACGTTATGCGGTGAATGGAAGAGATATGCTTACAGGTATTCCTAAACAAGTTTATACAACGCATGTTGAAATTGCGGAAGCTTTGGATAAGTCTATTGTGAAGATTGAAGAAGCTGTGCATAAAGCATTAGAGGATACACCACCTGAACTTGCATCTGATATTTACAGGCGCGGAATTTATTTGACTGGAGGCGGGGCTCTTTTGAGAGGACTCGCAGGAAGATTAGCAGAACGGACAAAATTAAAAGTTACAGTTGCAGATGATCCATTAAGAGCTGTTGTTCGAGGTACTGGTTTAGCTTTGAAAAATTCAAGTAAATATTCATTCTTAATTGACAGGCAGAGTATCTAGTTAACATTCTAATCCATGCGTAATCTATTTTTACTTTTCACGCGATTTGGACATATACTACTCTTTCTTATTTTTCAAATAATTAGTGTTTTTCTAATTGTTACGTATAATAAATCCCAAAAAGATATTTGGCTAAATTCAGTTAATGTTTTTTCTGGAAATATAAATGAGAAGCTCCAAGGTTTTTCAAATTACACTCATCTCAAGGAGATTAACGATAGCCTCATGCATGAAAATGCTAAGCTTCAAGAGAAGATTATTAATTATAAAAACTTTCAAAAAGAAAATCTATATAACACCTTTAATGGGGATTCGAGTCTTTTGCAATATAAATTGATCCCAGTCAGCCTGTGCAGTAAAACAACTCACCTGAGAAACAATTACTTTTCCATATGCCAGGGTAAGAAGGCAGGTTTGCGCAAGCGAATGGGCATAATTACCGATAAGGGGATTTTAGGGATAACAACGAAATGCACAGATAAATTCTGCAAAAGTATTTTTATAATCAATTCCCAAAGTAGGATTAACGCTCAAATCAAAACCAAAGAATATGAAGGCATCGTGCAATGGGAATCTTCAGATCAAAGAGAATTGAACATGTATTCAATTCCTAAGTTCGCAAATGTTGAAGAAGGGGATACGGTGGAAACTTCTGGGCATTCAACTGTATTTCCTCCAGGGATACCAATTGGAGTTGTGACAAAAGTTGATATTTTAGAAGGACAAAATGAATACAAGATAGAATTGAAAATGTTTGAGGATTTAAGTACAGTGAGAAATGGATTTGCAATTGATTACAACTATTGGCAAGAAAAAGATTCATTAATTCAAGAGGTAGTAGATGAGTGAAGTGGCCAAATATGGAATACGATTTCTGATTATCTTTCTCTTTCAGGTATTAATCTTGAAACGTGTAGATATAAACCCAGAAGGATCATCATATATTCACTTGATGGTGTATCCCTTGTTTATTTTCATTCTACCTATAAGGACTCCCAAAAGCTTAGTAGTCGCATTGGGATTCATTTTGGGACTTTTGGTAGATATGTTTTATGATTCTCCAGGTGTACATGCCAGTGCTTTATGTTTTACAGCATTTATTCGATCCTTTGTTCTTCGCATCTTGGAATCTGCTGATGGGTATACAACCTCAACGGTACCTTCCATGAAAGATTTTGGTATAAGTGAATTTGTAATTTATTCTGCAATCCTCTTAGGCTTACATCTTTTATTCTATTTTAGTATGGAGGCCTTTTCGTTCGTTTACATAGGAGAAATAATCTTAAGAACAATTGCTAGCTTTATTGTCTCTATAGTTTTATTGATATTAATTCAAATGATTATCAATAGATAAATTGAAGAATAACAAAGACAAACAAAATGTAGTGGTTTTACTGTTCTTAGTAGCAGCGGTAACCCTTTTAGCAAAATCTGCTCAAATCCAGATTATGGATAGCAGTTTCGCTGATATGGCACGTAAAGCGACTTTGGAAAAAGAAGACCAATATCCCACCCGCGGATTGATCTATGACAGGAATGGCAAACTTATAGTGGTCAATGAGTCCCTCTATGATATGAAAGCAACTTACAATCGGGTAGATCCAAAAATGGACACCAGCTTTTTCTGCACACTCTTAGATATAACCAAAGAAGAGTTTAACAAGTATCTTATTAAAGATTGGAAAGATCATAGGTTTCATAAATCAATACCCTTTACTTTTTTATCTAAAATTGAACCCAAAATTTATTCTAGGTACCAAGAACATCAACATGAATTTCCTGGCTTTTCTCTAGTGAAGAGAAATATTAGAAATTATCCATTAGAGAGTTCCGCACATGTAGTGGGCTATTTAGGTGAGGCAAATGAAAAAGAGATAGAAAACAATCCTCAAACGTATGGCTTAGGTGATTACATAGGCAAGTCAGGCGTAGAAAGTGTTTACGAAGAAGTGCTAAAGGGAGAAAAAGGGGTTAAGTATCTGATCAAAGATAATCTGGGAAGAGAGGTTTCAGCTTTTGAAGAAGGCAGAAGAGATTCAGTAGCCCTAGCTGGGAAAGACCTTCATCTCTCTATTGATCTTGATCTTCAGATGTTTGGAGAAGCATTAATGAAAAATAAAAGAGGAAGTATTGTAGCCATTGAACCAAAGACTGGTGAAATCTTAACGATGATAAGTGGTCCTGGTTATGATCCCAATGTATTTAAATTAAAGAAAGGAAGAGGAGAAAAATATAGAGAGCTTGCAAAAGATACAATAAACAAACCTTTTCTTGACAGATCAGTGAATGCAAAGTATCCACCTGGTTCTATATTTAAACCCATCTTATCCTTGATTGCACTTCAAGAAAAAGTTACTTATCAATCACGTACAATATTTTGTGAAGGATACTATCAGTATCGAGGATTTAGATATGGTTGTCATGCACATCCAGTACCTTATAACATGCCTATTGCAATTGAGCATTCTTGCAACAGCTATTTTTTCCAAGTGGTGAGAGATCTTTTAGAAATTGAAGGATTTTCCAAACCAAGCAATGGACTTACAATTCTTAGAGATCATTTAAGAGACTTTGGTTTAGGAGAGGTTTTGGGTATAGATACAAAAAACGAAAAATCTGGATTTATACCAACTCCGGAATTTTATAATAACTTATATAAAGAAGAAATATCAGGGTGGAAATCCACGTATATCATGTCAATTGGAATTGGACAAGGAGAATTAGAATTAACCACAGTACAAATGGCAAATTTGGCTGCCATTATTGCAAATAGAGGAGAATTTTATATTCCACACATAGTGAAAGAAATAGAAAATGATAATATCGCTGATAAATATTTAGTAAAGCGAAAGGTGCGCATTGATGACAAACATTTTGCTCCCATAATCTACGGTATGGAAAAGGCTGTCAATACTGGTACTGCGCAACAAGCCAAAGTGGCTGGAATAAGAGTTTGTGGAAAAACGGGAACCTCTCAAAATCCGCATGGAAAGGACCACTCTGTCTTTTTTGCATTTGCACCTAAAGATGACCCCAAAATAGCAATAGCAGTATATGTAGAAAATGCAGGTTTTGGTGGGGCAATTGCAGCCCCAATAGCAGGACTAATGATTGAAAAGTACTTAAAAGGAGAAATCCCAGAATATAAAAAAGCGCAAGAGGAATATTTAAAAAATAAAATCTTAATTGAAAAACCTGCCTTATGATAATCTCTTGTATTGTAGCAGTTGCTAATAACAATGTCATAGGAAAAGACAATGACATACCTTGGTACTTACCTAATGATTTAAAATACTTTAAAAAAAGGACATTAAATCACCACATACTTATGGGGCGTAAATGCTATGAGTCTATAGGTAAGCCATTGCCAAAACGGACAAATGTAATAATCACAAGGGATCCATTTTTCATTTCTTCAAACTGTATTGTTTGCAGATCTATTGAAGAGGCACTATCAACGGCGTACGATAATAATGAAGAAGAAGTTTTTATCATTGGCGGAGGTACGATCTATGATCAGACACAAAACATCTGGGATAAACTTTACCTGACTGAAGTCGACTTAGATGTGGAGGGGGATGTTTTTTTTCCAAAAATTGATCTAGCAGAATGGGATTTGATATCTTCTGAGGACCACCCTAAGGATGAAAAGAATGCGTTTAACTATTCATTTAAAGTATATCAAAGATAAGATGCAAATACCATCAGAGGACTTTTTGCATTTTATTTGGAAAACGAAAAGTTTTGATCTAAACTCTTTGAAAACAACTATAGGAGAAGAAATTCAGATTTTAGATTTTGGGATTCATAACCATGACGCAGGACCAGATTTTTCCCTATCTAAAATTACAATTGACAATCAACTTTGGGTAGGTAACATAGAAATTCATGTCAATGCATCAGATTGGAAAAGACATAAACATGATGAGAATAGTGCTTATGATTCAGTGATCTTGCATGTTGTACATCTAGAGGATAAAGAGATTTATAATTCAAAAGGCCATAAAATACCTACTCTAGAACTAAAAGGTAGAATTTCTAAAAACATGTTAAAAACTTACGCTTCGCTGGTTAATATGGATAACGAAAATTGGATTCCTTGCCAGAATATGTTGTATAAAGTTTCAGATTTAAGGAAGTCAATCTTTCAAGAAAAATTGTTGATAGAACGACTTCAAGAAAAAACACATAGTGCTGAGCTCATGTTTGAGGAAGAAAAAGGGGATTGGTATATGGTCTTTGTAAGAATACTTTTACAAGCGTTTGGGACTAAAGTAAACAAAGTAGGGTTTACTATGTTAGGAGAAAGATTGAATAAGAGACTTATCTTAGAATGTATTAATGAACCCACATCTTTAGAAGCATTATTATTTGGTCTTGCTGGCTTTTTAAATGATCCAGATGATAGTTATACCCATAAATTGCATGAGATATTTGAATTTTTAAAATTGAAACATTCGCTCCAAAAGATGGAACCGGAGACCTGGAAGTTTTCTAGAATGCGACCGCAAAATTTCCCGACAATACGCATTGCCCAGTTTTCTAGTACTCTTATAAAAAACAAAGATATCTTAAATGAACTCTTAGATCTCAACACTGTTGCAAAGTATGCAGATTTATTTAGTTGTCAGGTTTCACAATACTGGGAAACACATTATACATTTGGAGTTGTATCTGAAAAATCAAGAAAGGGGATAGGGAAGTCAATGCAAGATATTATTTGTATAAACAGTTTTGCACCATTCTTGTTTTTATATGGAATAAAACATGATGATCAAAGCTACAAGGATGCAGCAGTTAATTTATTAAGCAATTTGAAAGCGGAAAAGAACAATATAACTCGGAAATGGGAGGCTTTAGGTATGCAAAATGCATCAGCAAAAGATAGCCAGTCTCTGATCCATCTTAAAAATAAATACTGTTCAAAATTAAAATGTCTCTCGTGCGATATTGGATACGTTATACTAAAGTCTGAATAACAATTGAATACTATATCTAAAATATTACTTTTTCCTTTTTCTTTGGTCTATGGTTTAACTGTAGGGTTAAGGAATTTGCTTTATGATCTGGAATTATTGAAGTCTGTAAAATATAATCTTCCTGTTGTAAGTGTAGGAAACCTTTCAGTAGGTGGAGCAGGGAAAACACCTCATGTTGAATTTCTAATTGAACTATTGCAAGATTATATTAATCTTGCCACATTATCTAGAGGTTACAAGAGAAAGACAAAAGGGTTTAGATTTATAAGCACAAATGACAGTGTCTTATCTTCTGGTGATGAACCCCTCCAGTATAAAAAGAAATATCCTGGTATGGTGGTTGCGGTATCAGAAAGTAGAGCTCTTGGGATTCCAGAAATTATAAAAAATTATCCTGCAACAAATGTAATTCTACTTGATGATGCATTTCAGCATAGATCTATTGAACCTGGATTAAACATCTTGTTGACAGATTATAGAAAATTGTTTGTGGATGACTTACTCTTACCTGCAGGAAGATTGCGAGAGTGGAAATCTGCTTACCAACGCGCAGATATAATCATTGTGACGAAGTGTCCCTTTGATTCTACTAAAATTGACAAACAAGGAATAATTGAAAAAATAAAACCAAACGAAAACCAGAAAGTATTCTTTAGTTACTATGAATACGGAGATCCATACTATATGTATAACTCGAATTATAAAATTGATTTGGAACAACTGGATTCTATTGTCTTGGTAAGTGCAATAGCCAAGTTAGACTATCTTATGGAATACCTTGATGAGAAAGTGGACACAGTATCTAACTTCAAATTTGAAGACCATCATATTTATACTGAGCATGAGGCGTCCCTAATTCACCAAGCGCATGAAATGAACCCAGATGAAAAAAAAATCGTCTTATCAACAGAAAAAGATGCAACAAGACTAGATTTGCATAGGAAATATTTACTTGATAAAAAACTACCTATCTATATTTTACCTGTCAAAGTAGCCTTTCATTATGGAGAAGGTCGTATTTTTGGCGATTATATCAAGGATTTTCTATTGCAATTCAAGGTCTAATTTATTCAAAACGATGATGAGAAACATAATTCTGATTTTTGCAATCTTTCTGATTAGAGGGAGCTTAGGTGCACAAAGCTATCATTTACCCGATGGACATCTAGGATATCATGTTGTAGATCGCATTGATATTTTATCTGGTGGCTTGCCAGAAATACACACCTCAATTAAGTATTACACAAGAAAAGAACTTTCAGAACTAGCTAGTCAAAATTGGCCTCTTTCTGAAAAAGACAAAGTGGATCTGGATTATTTAGCTATTGATAATAAGGGTAGCTGGCCAGAAGGAAAGATGAAAACTAAGACAGAATATAGTCTAGATAAGCAATACGTTGATAGTACTGGGCTCTTTTATACTTTGGAAGATGGACTAAATTCAAATAGTGCTTTAAATACAACTACTAATACCAGAAATGGACTCTTAGGATACTTTTATAAATCAAGCGCAAATTTCTATGAAGTTCATAAGGAGAATTTTAATCTGTACGTAAACCCAATTTTAAACTTGAACTTTGGAAAAGATTCTGATAATGACAATCTTATTTTTCAGAATACAAGAGGAATTGAGTTAAGAGGAGATATTGATGACAGGGCTTATTTCTATACAAACATTTATGAAAACCAAGCAAGCTTTAATGATTATCATGATGCTAGGATAATCAAATTTAAAACTATACCTGGTCAAAGTTTATACAAAAACTTCACAAGCAGCGTAAGCGATAAGTTTAAAGGCTATGATTTTCTAAATTCTTCTGGATATTTGGGATTTAACGTGAGTAAAAGCATTGCACTTGAGATTGGACATGGAAAGCATTTTTACGGGAATGGGTACAGATCCATTCTTTTGTCTAATAACGCTACGAACATGTTTTACTTCAAATTCATTTTGAATGTATGGAAGTTCAATTATCAAACTATTTTTGCAGAGCTTGAAGCAACATCACCTAGAAATAACCTTGGAGATGTATTGCTCCCTAAGAAGTATATGGCTAGTCATTTTTTGTCCTTTAAACCAAGAAAGAATATTGAGATTGGCTTGTTTGAAACCGTAGTATTTTCAAGGGAAGATCATTTTGAATTTCAATATCTAAATCCAGTAATATTTTATAGAACAATAGAACAAGCAATTGGTAGTCCAGATAATGTAATCTTAGGTTTAAATATGAAATGGAATGCATTTAAGAAATTTTCTTTTTACAGCCAATTTGTACTTGACGAGTTTTTGCTTAGTGCGATTAAAGATGGTTCTGGATGGTGGGCAAATAAGTATGGTCTACAACTCGGATTAAAATATATGAATGTCTTGAATGTTGATCATTTAGATGCGCAGATAGAATATAATGTAGTCAGACCTTTTACGTATTCTCACAATGGAACTATTGAAGATTTGGCGATTCCGGTTAGTCTAGCAAACTATTCTCACCAAAACCAATCCTTAGTCCACCCCTTAGGAAGTAATTTTAGAGAAGTTATTTTCTTACTTAGATACCAACCTGTTAAAAAGTTGTTCTTAAATGGAAGGTTTATTTTTTCTCAATATGGAGAAGATACAGCTGGAACAAATTGGGGGAGCAACATATTAGCTCCTTCTGATACAAGACAACAGGATTTTGGAAATGCAGTGGGTCAGGGAGAAAGAGTAGATGTACAATTAATTGGTTTAGATGCAAGCTATATGTTTTATCATAACTATTTTTTGGATCTGAAATTAATGATGAGAACGCAGACAAGTGATGCACAACAATTTTCGTTTGAAACGAATTATGTAAGTTTTGGCTTAAGAGTTAATACTGCCAATTTAAATATAGACTATTAATGAAAACAATACAAGAGATAGTCAAAGAGAGAATTTTAGTCATGGATGGTGCAATGGGCACTATGATTCAGCGATATAAATTATCTGAAGATGATTTTAGAGGAGACCGATTTAAAGATTTTCACTTAGATATTCAAGGGAACAATGATATTCTTTCTATAACTAAACCTGAAATAATTTTAGCTATTCATAAAGAATACCTGGAAGCTGGTTCTGACATCATAGAAACGAATACATTTAGTGGAACAAGGATCGCACAGTCAGATTATGAGTTAGAGGATTATGCTTATGAGATTAATTTTGAATCTGCGAAAATTGCTAAAGAAGCCGCAGAGGAATATACTTCCATGAATCCTTCTAAGCCTAGATTTGTGGCTGGTGCTTTTGGCCCCACTAACAAAACTGCTTCCATGTCGCCGGATGTAAATAACCCAGCATATAGAGCAGTCACATTTGATGAATTAGTTGACAACTATTATGAACAAGCGAGAGGATTACTAGACGGAGGAGCAGATTTATTTTTGGTTGAAACTGTTTTTGATACATTGAATTGTAAGGCGGCTTTGTTTGCAATTGACAAACTCTTTGAAGAGAAAAACACCAAACTACCAGTGATGGTTTCAGGAACTATCACGGATGCAAGTGGTAGGACATTGTCTGGTCAAACTGTAGAAGCGTTTTGGATTTCAGTAAGCCATATGGATCTTTTTAGTGTAGGCTTAAATTGTGCCTTAGGTGCCCAAGAACTAAGACCTTATATACAAGCAATGTCCAATATTGCTGAATGCAATGTCAGTGCATATCCGAATGCAGGTCTACCAAATGAATTAGGAGAATATGATCAATCGCCTGAAGAAATGCAACACTATTTGAAAGACTTTATGTCGAGTGGTTTTGTAAATATTGTGGGAGGATGTTGTGGCACTACTCCAGACCATATACAAGCAATGGCAAAGGCGGCGGAAGGCGTAGAGGTCAGAAAGATTCCAGCTGAAAGCAAGTTGTCTACGTATAGCGGCCTTGAGCCGTTAATCGTAAGATCTAATTTGAATTTTATAAATATTGGAGAACGGACTAACGTTACTGGATCAAGAAAGTTTGCAAGATTAATTAAAGAAGGTAAATATCAAGAAGCACTTACAGTAGCAGAACAACAAGTAGCAGGAGGGGCCCAAATCTTAGATGTAAATATGGATGAAGGTTTGCTTGATTCTAAAAAAGAGATGGTTGAGTTTTTAAACCTCCTCATGTCAGAGCCTGAAGCTGCAAAACTTCCCATAATGATTGATTCTTCAAAATGGGAAATCATTGAAGCAGGATTGAAGTGTGTTCAAGGTAAGTGTATTGTCAACTCTATTTCTATGAAAGAAGGCGTAGAAAGTTTTAAAGAACAGGCAAAGCTTGTAAGGAGATATGGTGCAGCGGCAATCGTCATGGCATTCGATGAAGAAGGCCAAGCTGATACAATTGAAAGAAAGGTAGACATCTGCAAACGTGCTTATGATATTCTTATTAATGAAGTAGGTTTTAAGCCATATAATATAATTTTTGACCCTAATATTTTTGCCGTAGCAACAGGAATTGCAGAGCATAATGAATACGCTATTAATTTTATAGAAGCGACTAGACAAATTAAAGAACTTTGTCCAGGAGCTAAAATAAGTGGCGGTGTAAGTAATATCTCCTTTTCATTTAGAGGAAATAATGTAGTTAGAGAAGCAATGCATTCTGCATTTTTATATCATGCCATAAAAGCTGGAATGGATATGGGAATCGTCAATGCAGGTATGATGGAAATTTATGAAGATATTCCTAAGGATTTATTGACACTAGTAGAAGATGTACTATTTAATAGGAATGAAAATGCAACAGAAGCACTTACTGAATACGCGGAACAAGTTACGGGAGGAGGAAAGAAATTAGTCAAAGATTTAAAGTGGAGAGATGCACCCGTTGAGGAACGATTATCACATTCACTTGTCAAAGGAATTACAGAATTCATTATTGAAGATACTGAAGAAGTAAGGTTAAAGCTGCCGAGCGCAATATCTGTAATTGAGGGTCCTTTGATGGATGGAATGAATATAGTGGGAGAGTTATTTGGTGATGGTAAAATGTTTTTGCCGCAAGTTGTAAAGAGTGCGAGGGTGATGAAGCAAGCAGTAGGACACCTTACGCCGTTTATA
>CALCMJ010000154.1 GCA_937967615.1 uncultured Saprospiraceae bacterium | reverse complement strand
TTTGTACATCCTGGTGAGCCAATGAAGGGAATTGAACCCCCGACCCCCTCCTTACCATGGAGGTGCTCTACCCCTGAGCTACATTGGCTATTATTGTCTTTCTTTCAGCCAATAAACCAATTGCGCACAAGCTCTAAATTCTAGAGCGGGAGACGAGACTCGAACCCGCGACCCTCAGCTTGGAAGGCTGATGCTCTACCAACTGAGCTACTCCCGCTTATGAAATTTTAAATCAATTTTTCAAAGTGGGGGTGATAGGAATCGAACCTATTCAGTCGTAGACACCAGATTTACAGTCTGGCCCGGCTCTCCAACTCCGGCGCACCCCCGAAGATCAATGTCTTCCCTTGTGAGCCAGTGGAGGGATTCGAACCCCCGACCCGCTGATTACAAATCAGCTGCTCTGGCCAACTGAGCTACACTGGCATCTATCTTCACTTAGCGCTTTCTTCAAAGCGAACGCAAAAATAGTCTTTTTTAATGAAAATAGAAACCCAATTTGAAAAAAAACTGAATGAATAAAAAACACCTGAAAAACACCGTATTTACTAGGTTTTTGAACTTGGATGCGCCTTTTTGTAAATGTCCTTTAATCTACTTATCGAATTATGGGTGTATATCTGCGTCGCGGATAAATTCGCATGACCCAATAGCTCTTTGATTGCATTGAGCTCAGCACCATTATTAATGAGATGTGTGGCAAAGGTGTGCCTGAGTACATGGGGGCTCTTTTGATCTATAGTACTCACTTTTGCTATAAATCTCTTGACAACATTGTATACAAACCTGGGATACAAGAGTTTACCCTTGTCAGTCACTATCAAATTCTCTACCTCCAACTCTGCAAATTCAGTTGTTTTAAGCTTCCTATATCGATCAATCTGGGCACTCAGTGATTGCGGAATAGGTATTTGACGTTCTTTATTCCCCTTTCCTAGAACTTTTATGGTATGATTTCGAGTGTCAGTATTTGCTTCTGTCAGGTGAATCAATTCTGATCGTCGGATCCCTGTATTATATAACAAGTCAATTATAAGTCTATTTCGTATAGATGAAAAGCTTTGCTCCATGTCTATCTCATCCGCAATATCTTTCATATTCTCTTCCGTGAGATGCTTAGGCAGCCTTTTCCCAAGTTTGGGAGCAATGATCTTCTGCATGGGAGATATTTCCATTTCCCCACTTTTTCTTAGATAATTAAAGAAAGATCTAAGAGTAGAGATTTTACGATTAATAGACTTAGCACTTATTTCTGCTTCCATCAGCGCCACAATCCAAGATCTAACATGTATATGTTTAGTCTGAGTAAGATCTTCTTGCTCAAATTGATGGATCATGTAATCACTGAACTGGCCTAAATCATTCTCATATGAAATGGCTGTATGTTCTGAATACCGCTTCTCAAAGCGTATGTAATTTAAAAACATCTCCTTGTGACTAACTGCCTTCATAGATTAAATATATTACAAAAAATCGTAATATGTTTATAAGCGCTTATTTTACTACTATTCATTATATTTGAATATGCTCAGAATTGTAACACTATTCGTATCATCCTTTATAGTGACTCTGCTCACTGCTCAGACAATGTATGAGGAGGTAAGTATTGAAACACAGATAGACCATGTAGCAAGTCATAGTAACTTCATGGGCGGTGGTGCTGCCTTCGTAGATATTAATAATGATGGTTACGATGATCTTTACATAACCAGCGGCAACCTTACAGACAAACTATATCTGAATGACCAACAAGGCGGCTTTAGTGACATAAGTGATGCTAGTGGTATATCTGCCGCTACCACAGATGTTTATACGACAGGGGTCATATTCGGTGACATTGATAATGATGGTTTTCGGGATTTATTTGTAAGTACAAGAAATAATTCTGATGGTGATATAATTCCTAACCTACTACTGAAGAACAATGGAAATTTACAATTTGAAAATGTCTGGACGCATGATGATCATAGAGCATTTAGCATGGGCGCTTGTTTCTTAGATTACGACCAAGATGGTTTACTTGATTTATATGTTATTAATTATGTAGAATCGATTCAATTCTTGTACGATGCTGATAATAACATTATTGGATTTGACCATACTTGTTCTGCTAACAGGTTTTACAAGAACATGGGCAATGGAGTTTATGAAGATCTAAGTATTCAGCTTGGTCTTGCTGATGATGGCTGTGCGCTTGCAGTTAAGGCAACTGACTTTGATTTAGATGGTGACACAGATATTCTTTTGGCAAATGATTTTGGAGAGTTTATACAACCCAACAAACTGTATGAAAATAAGTTGAGCTCTGGAAAATTTACAGAGGTGGCAGAAGAATGGAATGCTGACATAGGTATGTATGCTATGGGCATTGCAGCTGCTGACATTGATCTGGACGGTGACTTTGATTATTATCTTACAAACTTTGGCAAGAATGCGTTGATGCGTAAGGAAGAAAATAGCTTTACAGATATAAGTGTTGCTGCTGGTGTTGATGATACATGGGAAGTGCAAGACAGTATACTCTCTGTCAGTTGGGGAACTGCATTCATGGATTACGATAACAATATGTATCCTGATTTATATGTGTCAAATGGCTATGTCCCTGGTCCTGATTTTATTGATTCTAGGATAAACAACAATGACAGGTTTTATATAAATAATGAAGACGGGACATTTGATGAAGTCTCTCCCACCCTCTCAGGAATTGATGATACACGGGTAAATAGAGGTATGGCATTTAGTGATTATGACCACGATGGAGATCTTGATTTTGTTACCATTAGTTTAAGGGCACCCATAAATGATTTGGGGGTACGATCAAAAATTTATAAGAACACATTGGATAATGAGAATAACTGGATTGGAATTACGCTAGAAGGTGTCGTATCAACCAGAGATGCATTTGGTGCAGTAATTAAAGTATTTGTGGGTGACCACACATTGATTGCAGAATCTTACGGGGGGTCTAGTCACTGCTCTCAAAATAGTTCTACTCTTCATTTTGGATTAGACAATTTTACAACAGTTGATAGCATTGAAATCGACTGGCCTAGCAAAGTAAAAAACCAAAAGCTTTTTGACATAGATGCCAATCAAATACTTCATATTGTTGAGGATGAAAATCTTATTTCACATACAGCAAATAATACGTTTGAAACTAAGTTTGAAATCACGCCAAACCCCAGCACTGGCACTTTAAATATTTTATTCGATTTTGATTTCCCTACAAAAGAAATTGAAAGTATTTCAGTTCTTGATCTCCTTGGCAATACAGTAAAAACATTTCAGATGGATGCGTTTAAAACTCAACTTGACGTTAGTTCTGGAATTTACATCTTGTCCATACGATTAAATACTGGGGCAGTTATCAACAAGAGATTTGTAAGACTATAATTATTCTGCTTTTAGTTATTTGGCCGTGCCCTTCTGCAAGCTAAAGCTCGCTTCAGGTCGCAGAATTACGGGCTTGCTATTCGCGCGGTCTCAACATTCTGTTGAGACTCTACGACCCTCCATATTGCTCACGGAAATTTTATTGCACTATCAGCTTCCTTGAAAATCCTAACTCAGGAAAATGAATTAAATAAACACCAGGATCTAATCTATCTAAAAAAATCGTACCCTCTCCCCTAATACCACCTTGCGTAAGCTGCCTCCCTAAAATTGTAACTAAGACAAAATCTAATTGTTCAGAGGTATTGTTTTGAATAGTGATTATATTCTCTAAACTAGGATTAGGGAATACTGCAATCTGCTTTTTATAATCTTCTTCAATGATACTGCTTGGTGCGTCGCAAAAGTCAAGGTTCGGATTTAATTCTAAATAATCGCCAGGAGTAAGATCCTTATCCAAAAACGCAGGATAATCTAATCCATATCGTTTCATTTGGAAAAGAAAATTTTGCCCTGCTTGCAATTCTGTGCCTTGTGTTATTCTTTCACCAAATCTGATAGGTAATTTATATTCCCAGATTAAATTCCCAGACTGATCTAATTCAAATGATCTTCCCTGGGTTGCTGCGTGCATAATTACATTTCCGTCTTTTAAAACTTGAAAACTTGAGCCTACCCCAGAAAGATTCTTAGAAGTATCTGGATGCGAAAATTCTAATGAGTAATCCTTCGGCAAATATTCTGCCTCATCATCTAATTGATAAGACATATCAGAAACACTCCAGACTGGATCTATAATATGTGCCAAAGACAATTCCCCTCCAAGCACATTATTATTAAATAATGAAATTCTTCCATTCAGTTCAGGAATAGTATTTCCCACAATCCACTTTGCATCGTGTTGATTAAACAATTTTTGCGCTCCTATACCCACAATTCTATATGTATCTGGATTTCCCCATCTATAGATTATCTGGCCTCCTTTGTTGTACATTCCGCCTGTATCAGTTGCTGCCTCCTCTGTAGTTGTACTGTGATCCAAAATCCAAATTTCACTGTAGTTTCTTGCGCTGATTAAAATTTGATCAAGTTCAGGATTATAATCCACAGAATTTAGGTGAATAAAATCTGGTCTTCCATTTGTGAATGTTTGATAATTAATATCTATTGAACCATTGGACTCTTCTATATTTCCGAAGTTCTCTTTAGTGGGATCAAAATCCTGAATAAGATGATCCCAGGCACTCCATTGCCAAACAATAGAATCCGTTTCTGGATCAATTTCTAAAACCATATCTGACCAAAGCTCATCTTGTGTATAAGAAAGCGTATCAAAGCCTGCTGCCACAATGGATTCAAAACTTTGTCTTTCATAGACGAGTGCTAGTACATTGCCATTAGGCATCATGTGTACTTGATGGTGTTGTCTATAAACAGAGTCTGCAATAATGTGTCTCCACAAGATTTCATTTTCCCAAGAAAGTATATCAATGATTCCTCCTACTCCACCACTACCAAAGCCTGAAGAAATTATTTCTGAGTTAAAACTGGCTCTAAGAAGAGATCCATCAGGAAGTAATTCAGCCATTGTCCCTGGTCTTCCGCTATCTTCCCATTCATGAAGAATACGACCGCAGTTGTCTAATAGAAAAACACTCCCTTGATTATTTGGGTAGATGAGATTATAGCCTTTTGAAATTTCTTGACTTTCATAATGCAATACACCCACAGTATTTTGGCAGAGCAGATTGCTTGCTAAAAAAAGAAAGCTAATATGGAGGATACATCTTTTCATGGCATAAAAAAAGGAGGATCAAGTTACTGATCCTCCTCAAATATAATTCTTAATAAATTATTAGAATGTCATATCTGCCGGCCATGTGACACCATCTGTTCTTGTAAGAACAACTGATCCAGCCTCGCCGTAATCATTTGCCCAAGAAAGAGTCAATTTAATACCATCAGCACTTACTGCATCAAAGGTATATACTTCACCCCACTGGCTTTGTCCTTCCCAGTTAAGAATAGAACAACTTTCTCCTATACCTACAGATCCTGTTGCACCTCCTTCACCATTAGGCAAACTTCCTTCAGCAGAACTTTCGTAACATGCGAAATAAGCGCCCATAGAAGCATCATTCCATTTATCTCCAGCTTCAGACATCACAAAAATATTGTACCGTCCTTTATCAAAAGATTCAGGGTCATGCACTGCTTCCCAAATTACGGTACCTTCCCACATATTTCCACCACAATCATCCCATCCAATTCCTGCTTCAATATTTCTTACAGTTGTTACTGCATCAAAGGTTCCAGCAAGTTGAGACTTACAAGGAAGATTTTTTACTGCAGCTTGATAGATAAAGAATCCACCAAATACACCTGACTGAATAGAACCAGAAGAAGTAGAAGAAGTAAATGTAGAACCATCAGTTTTTGTCACTACACTAGTGAACGTAAATGGATCTCCACTATTAATTGCAGAGAGATCAATACCTAAGGCATCAAACACTTGCTGAAACGTAAATGTGAATTCTGCACTTGGCAATCCATCAGGACTCGTTCCAAATGCACCTTTCTCTCTCTTTTCCAATACAGCTGGGCCGTGTGTCAAATAAGAAACTGACCATTCAATATTGTCTACATTCTGCCCTTGGGCATCATCGTAGAATTCAACAGTAAAGTTAATTTGAGATGCATTAGGATCTTCATAATCCAATGCTCCATTCACTCCGTCAATAAGTCTTGGATATGCTCCATATCCAAGGTCATCAAACTCAACGAAAGGTAACTTTTCATCACCAGCACATGCTGCCATAAAAACTACCAAGGTTGATAAAAATAAATATTTTAAAGTCTTCATTTTTTTAATTTTTTCAGTATTAAGAAATACAATCAAATTAGTTTACCCATGACGGGTTTGCTGGGTTTGTATCCCAAAATACTTGATCTGAAATAGTTTGTCTTTGGTCAGCATTTGAATTTAAACCAACATGATCAGCTGGATAGAAATACGTTCTAGGAAAGTCCCCAGAAGCTGGATCTCTAGTAGGCTGCATATTGCTTGGATAACCTGTACGTCTGTATAAGTTATACGCTTCTACACCATTACCAAATAAAGCAATGTGATATTCTTTTGCTACTACGTCCATTTTCCCAGCGTTATCCGCTGCATCAAATTTTCCTAATACCAAACTCACATAATTATCAACATCTGCAGCTGAAGGTGTAAACGCAGCAGGAGCAGAATAAAATGAAGTTACTTTTCCAATTGACTTTCTTATTCCAGACTCAAGAAGCTCTTTAGCGTTTTCACCTGAGCTCATAGTTAAAGCAGCTTCTGCTCTCATGAAGTCAACAAAAGAGGACATCATTAAAGGCAAAATACCAGCTCCTTTCAAACCATCAGATCCATCTCCAGTCACACCTATACAGTCGTCAGCATCAAACTTCCCTCCAGCAGGATAAGGTCCAAAAGTAGTTCTCTTGAAACCATCTGGCGGAATTCCATCATTGTTACCATGATCTCTTCCCCACCATCCTAATTCAGAAGCTACACACCAAGGATAATCTCCTGTATAATGTGGAGGTCTAGGAATACCTGGACAATCCAAAGCAAAATTTGTTTCGTCTGTTGTATTACAATCTTGTCTGTAGAAATAATATCTAAGTCTAGGATCTTCAATCCCTTTTTCATCTAGTAATGACCACATGAAGTAATTTGACTGATAGTAATCAGCATCACTTTCGTAGTCAGTAGAATAATGTGGGTGTCTTGAATCCGGTGTGGATCTGTTATTCCCATAATTAAATTGGAAATCATCACCTGAGTCAGCAACTGCATTAGCAGCAAGTGACGCAACTGCTGCACCGCTACCTCCAGCTAATTTTGTAGTTACATGCCATCTGATCAAAAGTGCATTTGCAGCTTTTGTCCATTTTTCAGCAACTCCTCCATAGATAACATCATTACTTGGAGTTCCTTTGTTTGGTTTAGCAAAATCAACAAGTGCCTCATCTAGTAATGCTTTTGCTGCATCATAGACAGCAGCATCATCATCCCGTGTTGGGTTTTGAAAAGCTACACCAGCAGCCGCTTCTGAGAATGGAATATCTCCAAACAAATCAACAAGCGTCATCATAGAGTAAGCTTTCATGACTTTTGCTATACCAGAATGTACATATAATTCAAGAGGATCTGCTCTTTCAATTACTAGAGCTGCATCCGGTAGAATTTCACTATATAATCTACTCCATACGTAATTAAAATTAGAAGGAGAGTCATTATTCTCGTAGTTATTACCACCAGTCATTGCCATCATTCTTGTTATCCCCATCGTTTCATCTGAGGCTTCCCAAGCAAGGTTAGCAAATTGTAATTGCATGTTATTGAATACAAATTCAAGACCAGCCGTTTCTGGTGCTACCGCGTTTGGATCCGTTTGTTTATCTAGGTCTGTAAGCTCACAAGAGTAAGCTGACACAACTAGGATAAGCAGGATCGTTTTATATATATTTTTCATATTAATCTCTTTGATATTGATTAGGTTATTAAAATGTAACTCTTAATGTACCACCAATCTTTTTAGATGTAGGTCCAGTTACGAAATCAAATCCTTGTCCATTTCCTACTCCTAAACTCAATACTTCAGGATCAAAATTAGCTCCTGCAGGAATATTGAATGACTTATACCAAAGGTTCTGTCCTGATAACACAAAAGAAGCAGTTCCAAAAGGTAAAGATCCAAGAAGTGATTTAGGGATCTCATAAGAAAGAGAAATTTCTCTTAGTCTAACATTTGTTCCATCAAATATTCTGTTTTCATCATACCAAACTCCTGCATCTCTCCAGAAATGCTCATTAGGAGTAACTTGGATATCATTTTCTACTAGCATTGTTCCTCCAGCGCCATCAGATACTTCTTTAAGACCTGGAACAATTACTGGTACAAATCTGTCAAAGTCACCTGACTCTTGTAGAATTCCTCTAGAGTACAAAGTAGAAGGCGTTGAAGCCCAAATGTCACCACCTCTTGTATAATCAAACTGTACACGAAGTCCAACTCCTTTGTATGCTACATTCGCAAATGTTGCTGTTTTGAAATCTGGATTAGGGTCACCAATTTGTCCAATATCTGGAGTCGCTTGGTATAAACCATCACCACCTACGATAGGTCTTCCTGTTGCCTCATCTCTAACAATTGTTTGTCCGATGATAACACCGTAAGGGAAGAAAATCTCATTTCCTCTAACTTTTCCAAAAGGGAAGTCAGCAGCAGATACTTCATCTGCTCCACCAATTTCCTTAGGTGCAACTGCAAAGTTTCCAAGGAAAGATAGTCCTGCATCAGGAATCAAGAATTGCTCAAGGCTAGGATCCAATGCAAGAATCAAGTTATTGTTTTTAGTAAAGTTGAATCCAACATTAAAATAAACATCATTGTTCTTAAATGGTGTAATATTTAATCCTAACTCAATTCCTCTATTCTGGACTTCTGCCGCATTTACCGTTGTCTCATCATATCCTGTTGAAGGATCAAGAAGCAAAGCGATAATAAGGTCAGAAGATGTTTTATTGTATAAAGATAAATCAACCCCTATTCTGTTTTGGATGAATCTCGCTTCCATTCCAAACTCAAGCTCTTTATGCAATTCTGGTTTCAATGTTTCATTTCCTAAGATATTAGAAACTGAATTTACATTTAACGTAGACCCGTCAGCTGTAACAAATGCATTTGTTGAAGACTGTAAGGTTGATCTTGTTCTGTATGGGTTTGGATATCCAGCAGATGTTCCATACCCTAATCTAAGTTTTAGATAATTTACCCAAGTATTATTTTGTAATGCTGGAATTGCTTCACTTGCAATAAAAGACACTGAAGCTGATGGGTAGAAAATAGATCTGTTATCAGCTTCTAAAGTAGATGTCCAGTCATTTCTTCCTTGAAGATTTAAGTATAGGTAGTTATTAAATCCTATAGTTCCAGAAAAATACATTCCTAAAGTATTCTCCTCTCTAAAGAAAGTATTTCTAGTTCCATTCACAAAGTTATCATGAGTAAACAAACCATATACAAACTGCTCTGTACTATTAACAAATGTGTAGTCTCTAGTTTCTCTTCTTGCATTTGCTCCTACAAGTAAATCTAAGTCAAACTGCTCAGTAAGCGTTTTCAAGTATGAGACATTTAAGTTGTGATCTTGCAAAAAGTTCACTCTTGTAGATGTTGCAAATAATCCGTTAGGAATCTGCACTCCACCTTTGTTCACTGTGTATTCTTTTCCTTGTGTATAAGTATCTAAACCTAACTTGTAGTTTAATCCAATATCATCAGTTAATGCATAACTTAGACCAACTGATCCAAAGAATCTATTTACATTTTCTTTATCATTAATATTATTTACAGTCCAAAGTGGGTGCTGAATAATATTATCTGGTCTATAAAAAATAGACTCGTTTGTATTTGGGTTTTCCCACTCTAGTCCAAATAAATCTACACTTCTAGGCGTGTATAATACATTTGAGAAAAGAGAAGCTCCTCCTCCAAATGGATTTGAACTATAAATAGGTGTTGCAGGAGGTGTATTTCTCTCTGAACTGATGAAGTTGAATGTACCATTCAATCTCAAACCGTTCTCGAGTTTTGTGTTAATACCCATCCCGAAATTATGCTTTCTCAAGTTATCACTTGAAGTCCCATCTGCTCTGTCTGGAGTAAAACCTTCATCGTTCAAAAATCCATAACTAAAGTTCATAGCTGCATTTTCAGCAACCTGTGAAGCTATATTTACAGACGTCATGCTTGATAATCCTGTTTGGAAGAATTGTCCAAGGTTATCATAAGCTTTATACGCATACTGCGCATCTGCATAGTCAGGAAAAACTCCTGCTTGTCCTAAGCCTTGGTAAGGATGATTAATTGTTCCTTCTGCTGAGACTCCATTTTTTCCTGGTTGATCAAAAGGTGCTCCCCAGTTTGAAAAGGCTCCTGCTGCTGCATTCTGCCATCCATTTCCATATTTGTCCTGATCTTCAGGAATAGAAGCTGCTTGTGTTTGGAAAAGAGACTGTGATAAAGTAATTTCCATTCCTTTATTAAGCTCTCCTAAGTTACCGTTCTTAGTAGTTACAAGAACAACACCATTTCTTCCTGCTTCTCCATAAAGTACTGTTGCACTCAATCCTTTAAGGACTGATACTTCAGCAATATTATTAGGATCAAGATCTAAGAATCTAGAAGATGATGTAGCTCCACCGCCACCAAATCCTCTATCGTTGTTAGTATCCGAGTTAAACGGTACACCATCAACAATAAAAAGTGGTTGGTTATCTCCTGTAATGGAAGAATATCCTCTAATAATTACATTTGTTCCTGAACCAGTAAGTCCTGAAGTAGAGGTAATGTCCACACCTGGAACTTTTCCTCTAAGAACTCTGGCAACATCTGCCTCTGGTTTTAATTCAACATCTGCGGCTCCTAGTGTAGTTACACCGTAGCCCAGTGCTTTTCTTTCTTTCTTAATTCCAAGTCCTGTTACAACGATCTCGTCCAAAAGTTCTCCTTCTGAAAGAGTCATGTCAATACGACTCAAACCATCAATATTAATAGTTTGTGTTGTAAATCCCGTGTAAGAAACTTCTACCTCGTTAGCACCTTCAGGTACATCAAGTGTAAAATTTCCATCGATGTCAGTGATTGTTCCAGCTGTTGTTCCTAGAACTAGAACGTTAGCTCCAATTAATGGTAATCCTGTGTTGTCAATGATAGTACCACTAATCGATCTTTGAGAGAGCGCTGTTCCCATAACGAAAACAACTAATCCCAGCAAGAGTGAGAGTTTTTTCATACTGCTTGATTTGTTAATAAAAATTCAATAAAATAATGTTACAATAGCCCCTTTATAGGCATTTGTTCTTCTTTGTGCAGGTTTAAATCTCATTATGATTCTTTCGAATCAGACACAATAATAATCATTTGTCCCGAATGTTAAGTAAATGTTACTTAACAATTTTAAGACAATTTCCTGATTGTTAAGGGTTTCTTAAGGTTTTAACGTACTCTAAATTCAATATGCTGCTTATTGCAATTAAAATTGTGTTGTAGGATATTATTTAAGTAAAGATCTGTACATCAGTATTGTGCTCTTAAGGCCGTAGTATAAGGCATCACAGACAATAGCGTGTCCTATAGAAACCTCATCTAAATTGGGTATATTCTGGGCATAATACTTCAAATTTTCTAGGTTGAGATCATGGCCAGCATTTATTCCTAAACCAAGCTTTGCAGCTAATTTGGCTGCATTTACATGCTTTTGGATCGCTTTCTTTGGATCTTCAGGAAATTCTTGTGCATATTTTCCCGTATAAAACTCAATTCTATCTGTTCCTGTGTCCTTTGCCGCTTCTACAAGAGATTCTTCAGCGTTGAGGAACAACGAGACCCTAATTCCTTGATCCTTAAACTTTTGTATAACAGGAATGAGCATTTTTTGCTGTCCAATTGTATCCCAACCTTCGTTAGACGTAAGTACTCCTGGTGGATCTGGTACTAAGGTGACTTGATGAGGCTTAACCTGACAAACGGTTTGTATAAATTTTTCTGAAGGATACCCTTCAATGTTAAACTCAGTGGTAACAACTTCTTTGAGAATAGGCAGATCAGCATACCTTATATGTCGCTCATCCGGTCTGGGGTGGACGGTTATCCCTTGGGCTCCAAAACTCTCGCAATCTGAAGCCACTTTTCTTAAATCTGGAAGGTTCTGCCCTCTACTATTTCTGATGAGAGCAACTTTATTGATGTTAACGCTTAATCGGGTCATTGGAAATCTGTTTCTTTGCAAAAATACGTCAATTGAAGCAAAGAGTTATTACAGGAATTATATTTGGACTTGTTGTTTTGGGATTACTTTGTTTCAACAAAGACAGCAGGCTGGTTTTACTGGTCTTGATACCCGTCTTATCCTTTTGGGAATTTTCAAAATTGACAGAATTTAAGATTCAAGATTGGCTTATAAGCTTCTTAATACTGCTGAGTTACAGCTTGCTGTGTTATTATAAAGGAGAATCCTCTCAGGAATTTTTAGCGTATGCACTAGTAGGAGTAAACCTCCTTCTTTTGGCAAATTTGTTTTTGAACTTTTTGGACCTGAATAGAGCAAAATCTGTTCTGGGTACTGTGTATATTGTTCTTCCTTTTGTTTTGGCAATCTTTCTTGAATGGCATCTGCCTATGTATATCCTGCTGAGTGCTATGTTGTTAATTTGGATATCAGATTCAGCAGCCTATTTTGTAGGTTCGCAATTAG
>CALCMJ010000153.1 GCA_937967615.1 uncultured Saprospiraceae bacterium | reverse complement strand
GATAGTTCTGAGGATACCATGGAAGCATCTGCACTACATACAACGGAACAAAATGTTCTAATACAAGACCAGAATGCTAAGTTTTCATCACCTACCCTATCCAATACAAATAGATCTCTTGATGTTGCACAAGAAGTTCCTTTTGTAAATACAGAATCTAAAAATCTGTCTTTAGACAATGAAACAGACTTGAGCAGCAATACTATAAAAACAAATTATGAGCTTCCAGTTAGGGACTTAAAAGCTTCAAGTAATTATAATTATGAGGCGAATGTTAGGAATGTAGCTGTAACAAACGAAAGCATTGCAAACACAATCAGTAGAACTAGTGGTATACATAGCACAGCAAGCAATGCATCAACACGTGTAATATCAAACAACTCTATATCTAAGTTTAATACTAGATCAATAAGCGAGCTGATTACCGTTTTGAAAAGGAAGGAAATTGCACCAGTAAACAATTTAAGATCCAATAGAAGAAGATATAATGCCAAGAGGTTACTTACAGAATGTCCAGCCTTTGTTATTACAGGTGGTAAAGGGATAATCTTAGATTTCTATTTTTCTCCAGATTTTGCAATGCGAGATTTTAATGCGAGAGGAACAGAATTTTCTACATATTCAACTGAGCGAGAGAATTCAGAAAATGCTTATCTCTCCTACTCTGCTGGTATGCGTGTGTCATGGGTAAACAAATCTGGGCTAGCACTGAGATCTGGAATAAATTTTACGCAAATAAATGAAGTATTCAAATATTTAAATACAAATGTAACTGGCATAGATACCATTATAAAAATTCAGAATGGATCAAATGTGCGCGATACAACTTTTGTGGAGATAGGAGAAACCATAGATATAAAAACGCATAATAGATACAGATCTATTGATGTACCATTTTTAGTGGGTCTTGAAATGCCGTTTAATAAGAATATAAAAATGAGTATTAATGCTGGAGTCTTTGTGAATTTAATGTTTCAGCAAAAAGGAAGATATATAGATCAGCAAGGACATCCAAATTGGTTTGTAGGTCAGAACTTATATAAGACGAGTCTAGGTCTGAGTTATTATGGCAGTTTAGGGCTCAATTACATTATAAGCCCAAGAATGGATTTCATGATAGAACCAAATCTTCGTAAATATTCACAATCATTTACTGTCAATGATTATCCGCTGACACAAGAATATTTGAAGTTTGGTTTGCTTACTGGTATACGATATCATTTTTAATATACTCAGGCAACAAAAAACAGAGATAAGAGGTCTATAAATTATATGAGAAAGAAAATGGAATATAGAAGATTAATGAGGCTCATACTCCCGATAGCGCTATTTGCTTTTTTGCTATCTGGATGTATTAAAGAGTATGAGAACTATACGTCCTATGAAAAGTCAATAGGCAGTTTTTTTGATAAAACTCAAACTCTAGAACTGCAGTTTTCTTTTGACGCAGCAGATGGGAAGCAGTATGTAACTGATAAGAATACGATTCTTACAATTCCTGAATACGCGTTTGTAGACGATTCAGGAGAGCTTGTTTTTGGACAGATAGATTTTACGTTTCTTGACATTATAGATAAGAGTGTTATCATGCTGTATGAAAAACCTACAGTATCCAACGGAGAATTATTGGAGTCTGCAGGCGTATTTTATCTGGAAGCAAAAAAAGATGGAAAGAATGTTTACTTGAACCAAAATATCAGGATACAGGTACCTTCTGACAATCCAAATGCAATGCTCTTATTTGAAGGTGAAGAAATTGAGGGAGAATTTAATTGGGAAGAAATGACTGATGATACAAGTTCAGTTTGGAGAAGTGAATGGAATATTCCAGGCAGCCAATTTTCGGATTCAGGCTTTACTTTAGAATTTGACAGACTGAGTTGGATTAATTGTGATAGATTTGTTCAGGACCCTGGAGTTGAATTGACGAAGCTGTGTGTGGATTTACCTGAAGAATATACAAATGCAAATACCATAAGCTATCTAGTGTTTGAAGATCTAAATAGTGTTATTAATTTATATGGTGACGCAAGTTTAGAAAAGTTTTGCTACAGAAATGATAGAGCGCCTATAGGTTACAAAGTAAGTTTTGTGGTCATTCATGTAAAAGATGAAGATCAGTATGAGTTAGGAATTGCACGAGAAGTAGTAATTCAAAAGAACCATGCGCAAGAGGTAGTGATGGAATCGCATAGTTTGGAACAAATTTTGGATATATTAGCTGAGTTCTAGAACTCACGCAAAAGACATAAAGAAGTATTTTTATTCGTAAATGGGAGCCGCCTGTCTGGAGAAAGTTTCAGACAGGCCTTTTTATGTAATTTATTCATTGACTTCCTTTTCATTGTCTTAGCACTATTCTTGTATTTACTCTAATTGTCATATATTGGAACTTCATATATGTATCATGAAAGAAGTAATAGACCTAGAGAACAATACAGTTTTTGGAGAGCCAAATGCGCTCAACGATGTATCAAGATTTCACAAGACATTTCAGTTGCCTATATTGGACGATCCTGTTATTCCTGCAAAGGATAGATGTGCCCTGCGTATAAACCTGATAGAAGAAGAATTAAGAGAGCTTAAAGAAGCCATTGAGCAGAACGATTTGGTAGAAGTTGCTGATGCGTTCTGTGACATACAGTATGTCCTATCAGGAGCAATTTTAGAATTTGGATTAGGCGAAAAATTTAAATCGCTTTTTGAAGAAGTGCAGAGATCCAACATGAGCAAAGTATGCAAAACCTTAGAAGAGGCTGAGGCAACTCAAAAACACTATATGGAAAAGTCTGAAACAGAATCCTATATTCAGAAGAAAGATGAAGACTATCTTGTTTACAGAAAAGCTGACGGAAAAGTCTTAAAATCTGTGAACTACTCCCCTGCTGACATCAAAGGCATGCTTGAAGAATAGAAGAAAGAGATTAAATTCATAAAGCTTAACTTTCACTTCATCTATTCATTTGTTATTCCATCATTCTTAGTACTTAACTACCATGTAAGTAAATTTGAAAGGGATTTCATAGGTTTCATCTTCAGTTGCAAACTCAAGTTTTGTATTCCCACTGCGCATTCTACGCTTGAAGAATAAGTCAAAAGATGCAGTCTCTCCAGCTTTGATTACCTGTCTTTCAAAAACCCAGTCCTTGATATATCGTTTATGATCCTTATCAAATCCCTCCATCAATGCTAAAAACCTTGGCTGGGTATGTCGAACATAATCTATTTTTTCATGTTCATCAAAATTCGCTTTTCCTTGGGTGTAAGGTCCTTTCGCTCTATTTGATCTATAATTTCCGCGCTGCAGATCTCTCCCATTCAAGAATAAATAATCAGTTATCTCATATTTATTTTTTGGGAAAAGTCGAATAACATTATCAGTGGTCATATCATTTAATCTAAGTAAAATATCTCTAGTTGCAAATGTGATGCTCTTCTCAGAATTATTTGTCATACTCACCTCAAAAACCGCATGGTCATAAGCCATTCCTGCATAGTTAGCATCAATATCTAAAGTCGACTTTTCATCGGGCGCAGCTAGATTTTCACCATGTAGGTAGGAATACTTTCTTGCGCATGCGCTTAAAACTAAACTTGTAATTAGAACTAAAGCAAAATATTTGATTGTCGTTTTCATAGCAGTTTCATTTTTCCTATTCTCATACTTTCATTACTTAATGCAAGTTAATGCTCAATAAACAAAAGTTAATTGCTAAGCACAAACTCAACTATTAGACGAGAATACAACAAAGAGGTAACTTATGAATACTGGGCTATGAGTAAATTACATTTATAAATAAACATGAATGGCGAAAGTATCTAGTTTGAGCTGCAGAGTAGCCCAAGCATGCCCTCCAGCGCAGAACTTGAGATAGTAGCCCCGCTTATTCCATCAATGCCATCGGTTTCATTAGAAAAATCACAGACAGATTTTTTAATGAATTTTTTTAAGTAACGCTTTGACGTTACCTCATAACCATAATCAGAAAAATATGTGAGGATTTCGATATCAATAATTTTTTCTTCAGAATCAAGGACAACTAAAAGATCAAAATATTCTGAACTTAATGTTTGTGCAGCGGCATCATCTGCTGTACAACCTCCAAGATTACAAGAAGCCACTTCCGCCAGAAAAATCATTATCTCTTTTCCATTTTTGTTCAAACTATAGTACTCCCCTTTAGTAAAGTAGATGGATTTCAGCTCCTCTCTATTAAAAAGTACATCTTGTTTCTTTAATGATTTGCTTACTTGATCTTCATACTTGTCAAGTAAATCATTGCTATCGTTTTCTATAGCACCAAATAGGGTCATGAAAAAAAGGAATGCTAAAACCATACGCCTATACCTGCATTTAGTTGTTTATAATTATTGTTTCCGGCTCTTTGATAAAATTGAAAATCTGTCTTAAAGACAAGCCCTTTTTCTGGGGAATAATTAAGACCTAGAGTGAATATATTTTGCTTTAAATCAAGATTTTCAGTCTGCCCTTTACTAAGTTTTAGTTGATTATTTATATGTGAGAATCTCACAAAGGGCTTCAAAGACTTTACAGAATGGTTTAAAAAATCATAGGCCATAACTAAATAGAATCCATGCATCATTTCAGGCACATCTGATTTTGCAAATGCATTATACGTTTCCGTGTCTTTGAAATGCGTAAAGCTATATTGTCCTCTAAAGGATAAGTTATTTACTTCGTACAAGGCATGTAAACTGAGCATGCTAAGATCAATGGTAGTAGAGTCCAGTTGTTCATCAAATCCATCAATGGATATTTCTCTACCCTCTCCATAGGTAGTATTCGTAGGACCGTAAAATGCGGACAAAGCAATTTTGAGATCAGAAATTCCAAAATACTCTATTTGTGCTGACAAGGAAGGTAATCCAGATAATGTTGACTTAGCACCCTTTTGTCTTGCAGCTCTAATGGATTTTGCTGCAGTAATTTTAGCACCCTCATCATAGCCTAAAACATTGTTCATTAAATAGATCTGATATTTTAAACTCTGCTTTGTAAGAAGTCCAGTAATTCCTAAGCCAAGTTCTCGCCAAGACGTAGGTACAATATATTTGTCTAAAAAAGGACGCTCTACACTGTAAAACAATGTGGGTTCATGCTGTTCATTGATATAGCCCATGGGCACCAGTAATAGACCAGCTTTTAGATTGATGCCCTTAGACAATTTGTGCTTTACCCAGGCCTGTTCTATGTACACTTCTTGTACATGTTCATATTCTATTTCTGTTACAAATTGTGTATTTCTACTAAACTGATAGCCATAAAGCGCGACTATTCTATGTACATCTAGCTCAGCATTATGGTTAATATTCTCTTCAAACTCTTGCGTATAATGCATGTGACCATACATCCTAAAGTAGTGTTTATTTGATCTATCTTGATCAAAGTTTATGTTCTGCGCCTGAACGGAAAAGCAGCATAAAAGCAAGAAGATGAGTGAATAAACGGATTGCATTATCAGTAGCTCTATTTAGACTCAAATATATAAATATTTTACCTATTTAGATATAGTCTAAGTAAGATTAAGCAATTTATTTTACGAAAATTAGGTAGAAAACTGAGCTATAAACAGAGCTCCAAAAAGACAAATCGCAGATAACTTAAGTTATAAACCTCTAAACTGTTCATTTTCCTCAAAATAATGCGTAAATTAAGTTAAACAAAATCTCCAAGCGTATGATGAACCAAGAAGTACGACGAATCATGACTACCAACCCAGAGGTAGTAGGTCCTCTCGAAAACATTAGCATAGTTGCGAAAATGATGCAGGATAAGAAGATCCAGCAAATTCCAGTTGTCAATGAAGGCAAATTATTAGGTCTTATTACCTCATATGATCTTTGGCAAGAGATCAGCAAAAATGGCAAAAACCCAGACACCAAAGTGGAGGATGTAATGAGTAGAAATGTTTTGGTTATTACGCCTAAAGACAAGGTAGGAACAGCTGCTCAACTATTTATGGACAAGAGATTTAAGACTCTACCGGTAGTGAACCTTAGGAACGAATTGAAAGGTGTAGTGACTGCTTTTGATGTTATCAGACACAGCATTACTAAAGAGTTTCCTAGACCAATTCTGTACCCTGAAGTATTTGAAGAAATTCAAAAATGACAAATGATTAGCTTACTTCGTTCATGAAAATGTGAAGTAAGAAAAGCGCAAAAACATAGAGAACTACAATAAAAAAAGCGACCCAGATTTCTGGTTCGCTTTTTTTATTATCTCGTAGTAAGAAGGAATTTACATTCCTTCTAATTTAACTTTATATTCTTCAGATTTATCCAATTGGTTTAATCTTGCATATATTTCTTTCAGTGCTATTACTGTATTCTTGTCAGTCGTATCTAACATTTCTGCTTTCTCAAAAAATGGTAAAGCTTGCTTGAAAATGTTATCCATTTCAATTTTCTTAGCATCGTAACTTTTCATTCCTTCTGATGAGAAATCATTAGCAAGTTCATTAATGATTCCTACCATACCAGCGGCTTTATTGTAATACAAAGCACCAATGCTATATGTCGCATCAAAATTAGTAGCATCTTTACTCAATCCTTGATTGTAATAATCTAAGGCTTTATCAAAGTTCTCTTTTGATTTAACTGCGTCACCATCTTTGTTTGCTTTTTGGTGTAACTGATCATATACTGATCCCATTGTTACATATACAGATACATTGTCTGGCTCTTGCTCTATCGCTTGCTCAAGCTTAGTTGTTAAGATCTCTAACTGTCCTGATTGTAAGTAGTGATTAATTTCAGTGAATAACAATCCAGTATCATCCGGGTTAGCAGTTCTTCCTGCCTCAAGCATCATAGTTGCTTTTTCTGAATCTCCTTCTTTGTTATAGATATTATATAGTGCATCATAGATGACTGCATCCGTCTTCTCCATTTCCTTTAACTCTATAAAGTAAGGCTTTGATGCTTCTGTTTCACCACCATAGTATGCACTTACTGCGGTAAATAAGACTTGATCTCCATAGAGTGTAGGATCTGCATCTAATCTAGATTCTTTACCATTCTCTGTGAGTAATTTTTGAACTGCTAGAGTCTTTTTGAAATTTGAAAATGCGCTAGCATAGTCTTTTGCAGTATAGGCAATTGCAGCAGCATTATTCAAATGATTTTCTAAAGACATCATTCCTGAAAGTGCTTTTTTTGTTTCACCTAAATCCATCGCTTTTGAGAAAGCTTTATGCGCTAGCATAGATGCATTAGGAACGGGGCTTACATAGGTGTTGTCTGTTGCATACTGAAGATATGTTGCATCAGAGATACCATTTAACAAGTCTCCCATCTTTAACCAATTTTTCCCTTTGCTTGCAAAATCTTCATCTTCAAAAGAAGTTTCTAACATAGTAACAGCTGATGCTATATCGATATCTCCTTCAAGTGGATTCTTATTATACTTTTTGATTAGCTTTTCTGCTTCTTTAAAGGCTTTCTTACCTGTTTGAGCAAATGTGCTTGTTGCCCCCATAATCATTAAGAACGCAACGTAAATTAGATTTTTCATATAGAATTTTAATTTGATAATGAACTACTCTAGTAACACGAATTTAAATCAATAATGATTCTTAACAAATGTTAATTAAATATTTTCGAAAAGTTAAATCCTACTCTTCTTCATCATTTGCACCATTTTCTATCACTTCTACGTCTGATATTCTCTCATCAGCCTTTAAAGTAATCACCCGTACTCCCTGAGTTGCACGTCCCATTACTCGTATATCACTTACTGGCATACGTATGATAATACCAGATTCTGTCGTAATAAGTAGGTGATCCGTTGGCTGAACGGCCTTCATCGCGCTTATTTTACCCGTTTTGTCCGTTATCTGCATGGTTTTGACACCCTTGCCACCTCTATTCGTTATTGAGTAATCTGCAATCGCTGTACGCTTTCCGTTCCCTTTTTCAGATACAACCATTATAGCTGTTTCCAAGTCTCCCTTCGCCGTACTTATCATGCCTATGATTTCATCGTCATCACCATCTAATCGCATACCTCGAACACCAGCTGCGGAGCGTCCCATTGACCTCACCTTGGACTCATCAAAACGTATCGCCCTCCCGTTCCTATTTGCTAACATAATCTCACTATCACCTGTCGTCAATTTCACTTCTAGAAGTTCATCTCCTTCATTGATAGTTATCGCATTAATACCATTCACCCGTGGTCTAGAAAACTTCTCCATGATCGTTTTCTTGATCACGGCTTTCTTAGTACAGAACATGATGTAATGGCTCTTTAAGAACTCCTCATCTGTAAGATCTTCCACCATAATATAAGACTTGATCTTCTCTTCCTTTGGTAGATTAATCACATTCTGAATCACACGTCCCTGAGATGTTTTACTTGCCTCCGGAATTTCATATACACGTATCCAGAAACATCTTCCCTTCTCTGTAAAGAGTAAGAGATAATTGTGGGTATCTGCTGTGAACATATGGTCTATCATATCTTCCTCCCTGATCTTAGATCCTCTGGAACCCTTTCCTCCCCTGCTCTGCGCCTTGAACTCATCTGCCTTCGTACGTTTGATATATCCTAACTTTGAGATTGTAATGACTACGTTCTCATTCGGAATCATATCCTCTATGCTGATATCTCCATCTGCAAAGGTTATCTGTGTACGTCTTGCATCTCCATATTTTTCCTTGATCTCTAAAAGTTCATCTCTAGCTATCTGTCGCTGTCTTGCTATATTTGATATGATGTCTTTTAGGTCAATAATTTTTTTCTGTAATTCTTCAAACTCTGCTCGCAGTTTGTTCATTTCCAAACTAACTAGCTTCTGTAGACGCATCTCCAAAATTGCCTTCGCTTGAATCTCACTAAGATCAAATGCAGCAATAAGTTTATCCCTGGCCTCATCTACTGTTTTGGACGAACGAATGATCTTAATAACTTCATCCAGATTGTCTATCGCAATGATAAGTCCTTCTAAAATATGTGCGCGTTCTTCTGCTTTTCTAAGATCAAATTTTGCACGTCTTACTATAACTTCAATACGGAATTTTATAAACTCTTCTATCAGTTGCTTTAGATTCAACTGCTGTGGTCTACCATTGACAAGCGCTACATTATTTACTCCAAACGAAGATTGTAAGGGTGTGTATTTGTAAAGCTTGCTGAGTACAACTTTCCCTATAGAATCTCTTTTAAGATCTACGACTATACGCATTCCGTTTCTGTCAGACTCATCTCTGATATCTGAGATACCTGTTACTCTTTCGTTCTGCACAAGCTCAGCAATCTTGATTACAAGATTTGCTTTATTGACCTGGTAAGGAATCTCTGTAATGATAATTCTCTCCATCCCTTTTGGCGTCATTTCAATCTCCGCCTTTCCTCTTACGACGACCTTTCCTCTTCCTGTCTTAAATGCTTCTTTTACACCCTCTGTCCCATAGATGATTCCCCCAGTAGGAAAATCTGGCGCTTTTATGTGCTCCATTAAACCATCAAGATCAATATCTGGATTGTCTATAGTTGCAACGATACCATCTACAACCTCTGTGAGATTATGCGGCAACATATTCGTTGCCATTCCTACTGCGATACCTGATGCTCCATTTATCAGAAGATTCGGTAGCGTGGTTGGTAATACCGTTGGCTCCTCCAAACTATCATCAAAATTCAATCTAAAGTCTACCGTCTCTTTATTGATGTCAGAAAGTATCTCATCAGATATCTTTTCTAATCGCGCCTCAGTATAACGCATAGCTGCTGGACTATCTCCATCTACAGATCCATAATTCCCTTGCCCATCTACGAGTGGATAACGCAATGACCAATCCTGTGCCATACGCACCATGGAATCATATACAGATGTATCTCCATGCGGATGATACTTACCCAAAACCTCTCCTACAATTCTTGCTGATTTCTTGTGTGATTTCCCACTGGTAAGCCCCAATCCAGACATTCCATACAATACTCTTCTGTGAACGGGTTTTAATCCATCCCTAACATCTGGAAGCGCACGCGACACAATTACGGACATAGAATAATCTATGTAGGCCGTTTTCATCTCGTCCTCAATATTTATTGGTATAATTCGTTGATTATCTGACATTTATATATTATAATTTCAAATCAAAAATAGAGTACAAATTTACTCAAATGAGAGCAGAAAATGTAGTAATTTTGCACTTAATTAGGAGTGAATATTAGGGAAAACAAATCGCTGTTTTCATTGTTAGAATGCTGAGTTTTTAAAGTTTAAGAATTAAAGATTTTTCAACTTTAGAAAATCATTGATTTGTCCAAATATTTTCACATTTCTTCATTAACACGATCTATTATTAGTTCCATAAAACCATATTCCAGCGACGCCAGCAAAAAGGAAGAAGTAACTCAGATGTTTGATGGGATAGCACCCTATTATGACCTACTGAACAAAGTCCTTTCCCTTGGCATAGACAAACGCTGGCGGAAGACTGCAATCAAGCATGTAGCAGCTTACAAGCCCAAGAGCATTCTTGATATGGCAACAGGAACTGCGGATCTTGCTATACAGGCTGCAAAGTCCATCCCAGATGTACATGTAACTGGTGTAGATATTTCCTCAAAAATGATAGAGCTGGGTAAGGAGAAGGTGCTCAAACAAAAGCTCTCTGACAGAGTGGTTTTACATGTTGGTGATTCGGAAAATATGGACTTTGAAACTGATAGCTTTGATCTTGCGATGGCATCCTTTGGTGTCCGTAATTTTGAAGATTTAGAAAAAGGGCTCTCTGAAATGCATAGAGTAATAAAACCGGGAGGTTCTATACTCGTATTAGAATTCAGCAATCCACGGACTTTTCCTTTTAAACAGGGTTTTGAGGCATACTTTAAATATCTTTTGCCCGTTATAGGGAGGATAAAGTCAAAAGATCCCAAGGCCTACAGCTATTTATACAAATCTGTCAAGGCATTCCCTGATTACGATAAATTTGGTGAAATTTTAACGAAGCTCGGCTTTAAGGATGTGACTTGGAAGCCATTAAGTTTAGGAATATGTACTATCTACGAAGGTGTAAAAAAATAGTGTTTCTTTTTGTTCTCTGCTTTTTCTGCATGGAAAGTCTCTCTGCACAATTCAATGCTAAGGACAATTATAACTATCTGGACTTCCAGCGTAAGGCATACTATTTTGGTATGTCCTTTGGCTACAATAGTTCGGGATACCAAGTAAATCACTCTCGTAATTTTGTCTCAAATGATAGTATTAACATAGTAGAAGGCGCAAATGGCCCAGGTATTAATCTACAAATGATACTAAACCTAAAAATTGGTGAGTACTTCGATTTTAGAATACTACCCGGTTTTTCTTTTTCAGAACGACGCTTAGAATATACCTCCACTCCTCTTGCCCAGACAGGCGGCATTGTCCCCATTTACACAAAAAAAATAGAATCGGTATTTGCAGAAATACCATTTCAGATAAGATTTAAATCAGCCCCATATAAAGACAAGCGTATGTACGTCATGGCCGGTGCAAAATATTCTTATGATGTAGAATCTGGTGCCCGCGTTCGTAAAGACAAAGCCGCAAGACTCGTACAAATTTCTCCGCACGATTACCAGATAGAATATGGGATAGGCATGCAATTTTTTATGCCCTTCTTTATATTCTCGCCCGAATTAAAAATCTCGCAAGGCATTGGCAATATCCACATCTATAAATCAAACTTAAACGACTCTAGTGTTTTGGAAACCGTCAAGAGTAGGATTTTTACGATTGGTTTTCATTTTGAAGGCTAGTTTGCTGCGCAAAGGTTTTGCACTACACTATTTTCTTTATCATCTCCACTCCGAGATATCTATACTCTCTGAGCGATAACAAAAGTTTCAAGAGACATTAGAAGAAACGTATTCATTGTTTTCTTGAACTTGAACTTGAACTTGAGCTTGTACTTGAGTTAGAGCTTGAACTTGAGTAAGAACTTGAACTTGAACTTGAGCTTGTACTTGAACTTGAGTTAGAGCTTGTACTTGAACTTGAGTTAGAGCTTGTACTTGAACTTGAGTAAGAACTTGAGCTTGAGTTTGAATTTGCATTTACATCCAAACTTCACCCCATCTCCCATCCTTCTGCCATAGCTAAGAGCTCAGGAAAAAATAAATTAAACAGCCTATCAAACTCTTCTTCATTGTCATCCAAATCCTGTATTGCACTTACAAAATCCGATGGAAACTTAGTCCGTTTATCCATGTATGTAAATGACCGTTTTAGTCCTTCCCTATGGCCAAAGGCTGCAAGAAAATCCGTTTCTATCAAAGAGTCTATTCTGCCTTGAAGCTTTTTAGGCATCTGGTCTTTATGTTTTCTAAGATTCTTGTAGACGTTTGCAATGTAGACAGACTTGTCTGTCTGGCAATATCTTGACCAATTTTTAATCAAAAAGTAATCCCATAAAATATCAATAATCACTGAAGAATACTTCCCGTGCCTAGGTCGTAATATCAAGATAGCCTCACGTACATATCTGTGCTGATCCGTAAAACTGTCTATTGCTCTGTGCAGATATATACCTTCCAAAACCTTACCGCTATAACTCTCCATTTCCTTGGGACGTACCGCATCAGCAATAAAATTACCTATGAGTATTTCGTCATCTGCACCAGATAAAAGGCAATGGGCAAGGTAATTCAAATCAATTATTTATAGCCTTAAGTATAGGCGTGTATTCGTAGTCTCTAAAGTCTACAGGACTCATCGCAGAAACTCCTTGCTCTTGCATAAAGACACCGTAAAGCACTTCTAATGCTGCCATCGTCGCCTTATTATGCGTAATGATAATAAACTGCGAAGTGTCTGAAAACTTGTTTATAAGTTTTGAGAATTTAAGAACATTGGCATCATCTAATGGTGCATCTACCTCATCCAAAATACAGAACGGAGCAGGCTTAAGCAAGTACAGTGAAAACAACAATGCCGTTGCTGTCAATGTCTTCTCTCCTCCTGATAACTGTGACAAAGACTTAGGTCGCTTTCCTTTAGGTTTCGCGATAACTTCTATCTCAGACTCCAGTGGATAATCTGGGTTCAGTAAGATAAGCTCACAGTCATCATCCTCTGAAAAAAGTGATCGAAATACCTCCTTAAAGTTGGCATTTATTTTGTCAAAGGCGTCTTTGAACTTTTTAGTCGCATCTGTCTCTATCTCCATGATTGTCTGCAAGAGAGATTCTTTTGCACTGAGGATATCTTCGCGTTGCACTACGATCTCGTCGTGGCGCTGTTTGGTTTCTTCGTAGGCAGTTACTGCCATAGGGTTGACCTCTCCATAATGCGAAATCTTATGGCGTAGTTTTTCTACACGTTCGCCCATTGCATTATAATCTATCTCCTCGTCTATGTCTCCAGAAGAAAGCACCTCTTCTAGTGTGATATCAAATTCTATCTTCAATCGTTCTCCCACTCCGTTCATCTCCAGTTGGTAGCCGTGATGCATTTCCTTGTTCTCGTTTATCTTTATTTGAAGCGCCTGCTGCTGTCTATTTAATTCGCGTATGCTGTTTTCCATTTCAGCAATTCTATTCCGCACCTCGTAGTACTCTTGCTCATCCGCGTTCAAGAGTTTTTGTTTTTCATCTTTTACCTGGTAGTCCTTTACTAGAGCCTCTTCCAGCTCTGCGATAAGCTTGGATGCTTCTTCTACTATACGCTGATTCTCTCCTAGTTTTTCTGACTCCGTTGTTCTACTTGTCGCATTTTCTTCTATCTGCTTTTCTAGATAATCTATCTCCGTCATGTAGTTCTGTTCTCTACCCTGCTGACGGATATGCTGAATCTGCTTTTCGTTAAACATCTCAGAGCTATCTGTCAATCGCTTCTCTAAGCCATTGATCTCATCCTCGCTCTTATCCGGCATATTGCGAATATCCGACTTCTGAGATTCTAGATCTGCTAATTTCCTTTGGTACTCCTCTATCTTTTGCTTAGAAACTTGAAGTGATTCGCTCAAGACTTTTTCTTGCTCTATAGCTTCTTGGAAGCTCGTGTTTTGCAAACGTGTTTCCGTTTCTATTTTCACTAAAGCGCGACGCTCTGTTCCCACATTGTTTTGTACCTCTACAAGTTCAGCTCTTAAACTTTCTACAGAGATTGCAGCAAGGCGCTCTTGCATTGCTACTGTTTCTTCTGCGATGATTTTTATCTCTGCTTCTTTGGTTTTTATCTGCTCGCGTACCTTATCCAGTCTTTGCTTTCTTCCTAACTTCTTTCCTTCAAATAAACCTAATAATCCACCACGCATTTCATTTTTGCGTTTCAGAACAGAACCATTATTACTTATAAGAACTGCTGAAGAATGAGTTGCTAAGCCACCCTGAGCGAATACAGATTCTGGAACTATAAAGGCATTTCTGCAAAGATGGTCAAGCAAACTATTATAGCGATCGTCCACACGAATGACCGAACGCAAGTTTGTCCATGATGGATCCTGCCCCTGTGCAGTAGCAGTTCCCTGAGGAATCTCATCCAGCAAAAAGAAATTTGCCTTTCCACGTTGAGCAGATTTAAGCAAAGACAAACCCTCGTATGCCTCTCTGACATTATTGACAATAAAGTGATTTGTGTATGGCTCTAAGAATTGTTCTACGGCTAATCTATATTCCTCATCACACTGGATGATATCTGCTAGCATAGTAAGGTTTCCTCCCCAGTTTTTCTTCAGATATTTGATAGAATCTGGAAAGCCTTCCAAGTTCTCTATCATATTACGCAAGAGACTTTCCTCAGATTGTAATTTATCCAAGACCCTATTCTCGTCAGCAAGTTTATTCTTCTGTGCTTCTAGCTCTACACGTAAATTCTTTTCTTGGTCTACTGAAGCTGCGATCTTATTCATAAGATCCTCCTCTTTAGAGTTCAGTCCTAGGATAAGTTCTTCCAGCGATTTAAGAGAAGTCGCAAGCATCTGCAATTTTGGACCTAGGCTGTTATTGTTTTCGTTGATAAAGCCCAGATTCTTTTCAAAGGTCGCCACATTATTATGCTCTATCGCAAGTTGCTTTTCTAGCTCATTAGACTCCTCCGTGAGTTCCATGAGCAGCGCCTTGTTTTTCTCAAAATCATTCTTCACAATATCATACTGCGCCTTTAACTTTTCATAGTCCGTTTTTGCAGCCTCAAACTCTTCCAAGATACCCGTAGACTCCTGAGCTAGTTGGTCTAGAAGTTCTTGCTTCTCTTTTAACTGCTGAGCAAGTTCTGCGTTGCGTTCTTCCCGTCCTGTGATGGAAGACTGTAAAGACTTAGCAGATTCGGTATTAAAGTGTAGCTTTTCAAGACTTATATTCTTCTCGTTCTCTTTCCCACGTATAAGTTCAAATAGATCATTGATCTCCTTCTGCTTTCCACTTACCAGTTGCTCCTTCTCAAGATTATCTTTCTTGAACTTCTCTAACTCCGCTTCTATGCTCGCAAGTTTGGTATTGTCACCAGCATACTTCTCTTCTTGCAAACTGATATCATGCTTAGACGACTTATATTTTCCTTCTAGGTCTTTTATATGAAAACGTGTAAAGACAATTGACTTCTCTTTATACTCTGACTTATACTCATTGAATTTCTGAGCACGCTTTGCTTGACGCTCTAGCGAACGCATATGGTTTTTCAGCTCAAAGACAATATCTTCAAGTCTTTCCAGATCCAGCTGAGTACTATTCAGCTTTAGCTGGGTCTCATGTTTACGTACCTTATATTTAGATATTCCAGCTCCCTGCTCAAACATCTTACGACGTGCATTGTTTTTATTCTGGAGGATACTATCCACCATCGCAAGTTCTATGATAGAATAAGAATTAGAACCAATCCCCGCATCTATAAACAAATTGAGGATATCCTTTCTCCTGCACGTTACATTATTAAGACGATACTCACTATCTCCATTTCTATAGAGCAAGCGAGACACAGAAACCGTGTTGTATTCTACAGGTAATATGTTCTTAGTATTTTCAAAGGTCAATGTCACCTGACAAACACCTGCCTGTTTCCTGCTTTTAGTACCATTGAAGAGAACATCACTCATCTTATTGAGTCTCAATGCCTTACCCTTCTGTTCTCCCAGTACCCAACGTATAGAATCTACTATATTGGACTTTCCTGAGCCATTTGGCCCTATTATTCCTATCTGATTCTGCTCAAAGGGTATCAGTGTATCGTTCGCGAAACTTTTGAACCCTTTTATCCTTAAACTCTGTAGTCTCATGGGGGCAAATATAGAGAAGTTTTATATGTATTAAATCCATATGTATTATTTTTATTCACAATTTGCTTATGTTTTTTCTTGCACGCATAAGTCACTTATTATCAAGGTATTGTACTAAGATGTTTCACTCGTAGAAACAGCGATGGGTTGACTGAAGGAAGAAGAGTTTATACCAGGTGGCTGGTCTTAATGTGTATACGTAAGCTCTGAGCTAGGTTTTCTCGTGATATCGTGATTTCTTAGACCTATTTGGAGACTTGATTGTCCCCTTTTATCTCTTTCATTTGGGCGTGCCCCCTCAAGCAAAACACCTTGCCCGCCCGCAGGGTCGCTCCCTTCCTGACTCACTTGTCAGCTCGGTCACTTTGTGACTGGACTACGTCCATCCTCCAGGCAGCTCACGCGAAAAATCTGACATCATAACTATGCGTAGCAATAGTTACATATATTCAAATTTCAATAAGGCAAACACTATGGAATCTTCCATTTTGCTATTATGTAAATAATGATGTTTTAAAATCCCTTCTTTCTTGAATTTCATTCTTTGCAACAATTTTATCGAATGTGTATTATTTGGGCTTACAAATGCCTCTATTCTTTCTAAATGCATATTGATAAATCCATAGTTAACAATTGGTTCTATTGCTTCTGACATAATGCCCTTACTTTTATAGCTATCATCAAACAGTCCATATCCTATTTCTGCCCTATTGTGGTCAGTATACCAGGTATGAAATCCACACCAACCAATAATCGCACTTGTTTTTTTATCCAATAATTGGTGGTAAAGGAATTTCTTATTATGTGCAGAAAGTCCATTTTTATATTTTTCTTTTTCTTCCATTAATTTTTCAATCGAATTTAAACCAAGAACATCTAATTGCTCATCTTGAGACAGCTCAGAATAGATAGAATCAAAACTTCCCTGCGTAAATTTTCTCAAAATTAATCTGTCAGTTATTATTTCTTCAAACTTCATTTATAATTATTACTAACTCTAATATTTCGCCAATCTCTGGCTTCCTAGCTTCCCAAATTGAGGCATGCTCTTCATCATAACAATAGCTTTCTGCGTGCTGGGATTCAACGATTGGCTTGCTAAATATTGCATGTTAAATAGTGTTTATAAAGTAAATATAATCCTATATTAGTCGTAACAATTTAATCCCAGAACTTATTATAAACAAAAATTAATTCTATAATCGCAAGCATTTTAGGAATCTATCTCAATTCTTAAACTTTACTTTCAGATTTCTTTAAAATACGAATATGCACTCTTTTATT
>CALCMJ010000152.1 GCA_937967615.1 uncultured Saprospiraceae bacterium | reverse complement strand
TATCAAGTGTTGCTCCACACTCATCCCATCGTTTCAACTCCTCTGTGTGTTCTTTCAAGGCGTCTCTATATGCTTCACAGTTTTCAGTTGATTCATCATTCGCATAATTTAATAAGCTAGTTGAAAAATTTAGACTAGAAGATCTAAGTCCACTGTTTAATTTAGACTGCGAACAGTCCGATGCACTCCCGCAGCCCATCAAGCACATAAGGGCAATGGATAAAATGAGGAAGGAATATTTACTATTGAAATTTTCAGGCATAGCTAATGGGTAGGATTAGTCTTTTGTTTCCACAAATTGCTTGAATTGGTTTAACCATTTCTGCACTTGCTTTTTAAACATGGATGGATAGATGGTCTTAATAAGTTTAAGCATAAATCCGTTGAATTTAGAATATTCAACTTCAACATTATACTTGGTTGTGTTTTCATCAATAACAGTAAAGGTGTTCAACATTGTGTTTTTTGTAGGATCACATTCATATTCCGCGTAAAAGCTATCTGGGAGTTTATTCCTTAAAATTGTCTCATATAATTTTAATTCATTCCTGCCCATTTTATATCGAAGTTCACACACTGCCCCATCCTTTTCTGGAATGCCACTTAAATCTTTTTTGCCTATGAATCCATCTTGCCAATGGACTAAACAATCTGGGTCAGAAAACTTACTGACAACAAAATCTCTTGGCTTATTAATTGTTACAGAGCAATTAAATTTCATTCCATTTCAATTAAATGATCGAATCTATTTCTCAAATTCTTTGATTGACTTTTCTATAATGTCACAGCATTCATGCATCTGTTCTTCTGTCATAACCAAAGGCGGAGCAAATCTAATCTTATTCCCGTGTGTAGGTTTTGCCAACAAGCCATTGTCTCTCATCTTGAGGCACATATTCCAAGCAGTCTTGCTGTCTTCACTATCATTAATGACAATAGCATTCAAAAGGCCTTTGCCTCTTACTAATTTTACGATGTTAGTAGAATCCACTAAGTTCTGCATACGCGCTCTGAATACTATCCCTAATTTTTCAGCATTTTCCGCCAGCTTTTCATCTTTAACTACTTCCAATGCTGCCATAGCAACTGCACAAGCAAGGGGATTTCCTCCAAAGGTAGAACCATGTTCCCCAGGTTTGATACACAACATAATTTCATCATCAGCCAATACGGCGGAAACTGGAAAAACGCCGCCAGAAAGTGCTTTTCCTAGTATAAGAATATCAGGTTTTACTTCAGGGTTATTTTCACATCCGTTAGCACAAGAACAATTTCCACAAGTTGCCAATAATTTGCCTGTACGCGCAATTCCTGTCTGTACTTCATCAGCAATGAATAAGGCATTATGTTTTTTACATAAATCATACGCTGCTTTCAGATAACCATCATCTGGAACAACAACTCCAGCTTCGCCTTGGATAGGCTCTACAATAAATCCAGCAACGTGATCCTGCTTAAATGCCTCTTCAAGTGTATCAAGGTTATTGTAAGGAGTTATAACATACCCAGGCATAAATGGGCCAAAGCCATTTCTACTGTCTGGGTCAACTGAAGCAGAAATCACAGCCATTGTGCGTCCATGGAAATTTCCAGATGCAAAAATAATCTTAGCTCTATTTTCCGGAACTCCTTTCTTTTCGTAAGCCCATTTACGACATAACTTTAGAGCAGTTTCTACAGCTTCAACACCGGAGTTCATAGGCAGTACTTTGTCATAGCCAAAATATTCTGCTATATATTTTTCGTATGGCCCAAGTTTATCATTATAAAAAGCTCTAGACGTGAGTGTAAGTGTTTCTGATTGTTGCTTAAGAGCCTCAGTAATTCTAGGGTGACAATGCCCTTGGTTCACTGCAGAATATGCTGACAAGAAATCGTAATACCTCTTACCTGCAACATCCCATACAAACACACCTTCTCCCTTAGCCAAAACCACTGGGAGAGGATGGTAATTATGTGCACCATATTTGTTCTCCAACTCCATTAATTCTGTTGCTCCTATGTTTACTATTTTCTCCATTACTATTATTTAATTTTATATAAATTTAGCCTATTTATTTCTTATTTGAAATTTTACAATTCAGCTAATTTCTAATTCTTATTATTTTTTAGGTAGATATTGTTCAGGCAGAAGGATTTCTTTACTTTCTGCTTGCCAAGAAATATTTATAATCCACCAACGTTTATTATCGTACATAAGTTGTATGCTATTTATACCTCTCATAAATGGCTCTTCGTCTTTACTGGATCTGAATGCTTCATATGTGCTAAACAGATGACAGATATTTCCAAAGCACTCCTCTACTCGAAAAATTTCTTTTTCAAAAAAACCATTTTCTATCAACCAAGCTCCAGACCGATCAATATAATCTTGCGGACTTAAATACGTCGCAATTATTTCCCCTTCTTTATTTTTCTGAATAGGAATTAATTTTCCATCAAGTGTAAAAAGTGACTTAAACAAATCCCAATCCCTTTCTACACCTGCATCACCAGAAATTACATCATAGAGCGTCTCTATCGTTTTATCTTTAGTCTCAAAAGAAAGATCTAGACTTGCCTGAGAATTGATCAATTGCATTGAAAGAAAGAGGAAGCTTAAGGAAAGAAGTATTTTCATCTTGGTACATTTAATTTGACTTAGACAAATTTACATTGAATTCGAGTACCAATGCATTTTCACGAAAGAATCCTACATATTTTTTTTGTAAATAGCGCAAATGCATCAAAAAGCCCTATATGCTGTAATTTTCTGTGCTTTACTTGCTGGTAGCAATGGTCTATTAATTAAGGCAATGAGTAGTCTTAACGCAACTGCAATGGCTTTTTTAAGGACTGCAGTTCCTGCCACAATTCTATTCTTTTGGCTACTCAGATCCAAAGAAAGCTTATTCAGAGGAGCTACCAAGAAAATGCTATTGGCCTCCTCAATCAATGCCATTAGAATGTATCTCTATTTGCTTTCTTTTATATACACCTCTATTGGCAATGCCGTAATTATACTTTATACGTGGCCCATCTTTGTAAGCATCTTGGGTGTTTTTTTCTTAAAGGAAAAAATAGACAAGAAACAAGGTCTTCTTATTGCCTTAGCTTTCATTGGGTTAATTATATGTTCATCTGGCAAGCAATTCAGCTTTGAAGATACAGACATTCTGGGGATGACCACAGCACTTTTTTCTGCGTTTGGTTATGCTATTACTGTCATAATTTTTAAATCAGAAGCTAACAATTACCATAGAAATGAATTGATCTTTTTCCAGAATATTGTAGGTGTGTTTATTTTTCTTCCCTTCTTTATCCTTTACTATCCTCAAGCGGAATCCATTGATCTCGCAATTGGGGTTTTCTATGGTTTTCTAATTGGCATTGTGATTTTTAGTTTATTCTTCTTTGGGCTAAAGTACCTGAAGGCATCACTTGCATCTTCACTAATGTACCTTGAGGCTGTCAGCGCAATCATACTCGCTTATTTTGTATTGGGCGAATCGCTCAGCATGGAAATGATTGTAGGAGGTAGCATGATCATCACGAGTAGCTTCTTATTGAATAGATATTCCCGTGAACCTATGAATACGTAGAACATATATTAGGTAGTAATTTCCAAAGATCTGCGTTTACACACGACAATCTGTTTGAAAATATTCTATGGAGCTTAAAAAAGCTTTACTTTTAAAGAATCTAAGAAATGAGACTCCGCATTAAAATATCAATCCTTTTCCTGTGTTTCCTATCTAGCGGCAACAGCCAACAAACTTTGGGAACAATTGTCAATGATTCATTGGCTTTAAATGGATATACATTATTTGCGCCTAGCACGTCAACTTTCCTTATTGACAATTGTGGTAGACTTATAAATGAATGGGAAAGTAATACAAGACCAGGACTAGCTGCATACCTCTTGGACAATGGCAATTTGATTCGTGCAGGCGCCAAAATTGGGCCATTCAATGGTCCTGGTTTTGGAGGGCTTTTGGAGGAATATGATTGGGAGGGAAACTTAGTTTGGACATATGATGTATACTCAGATGATTTTCAGCAGCATCACGATATAGAAATCCTACCAAATGGGAATATTTTATTTATCGCATGGGAAAGTAAATCAGAAGATGATGCCATAGAAGCTGGCTCTCGCCAGTCGTCTGTTTATTGGGCGCCTGTAGTATATGAAATTCAAAAAATAGGTTTTGCGTCAGCAGAAGTCGTTTGGGAGTGGCATTTGTGGGACCACCTTATTCAAGATTTTGATTCCACCAAAATAAATTACGGCGTGGTCTCAGATCACCCAGAGTTATTTAATGTAAACATGCAGGCACCCCAAGGCCTTGGAAGCGCAGACTGGCTCCATCTAAATGGAATTGATTATGACCACTTACGTGACGAGATAATTCTCAGCTCCAGACATATGAGTGAGATTTATATAATTGATCATAGTACCACCACCTCAGAAGCGAAAGGTCATAGTGGTGGCAAAAGAGGACGGGGAGGTGATTTGTTATATAGATGGGGCAATCCCAGAGCTTATGACAAAGGGACAAATGTCCAACAAAAATTATTTGGTCAACATAATGCTGAAGTGGTGCCTTCATCTTTTCCGGGTGCCGGTAATATCACAATATTTAATAATGGGAACAATAGACCGGAGGGAAATTATTCGAGCATAGACGAAATCAAACCTCCGCGCGATGCAGATGGAAACTATTACCTAGAAGCTGATGGGACTTTTGGACCTTCAAATTTAGAATGGCAATTTATAGCAGAAGACAAAGAGTCTTTTTTCTCAAGTAATATGGGAGGTGTACAAAGACTACGCAATGGCAATACACTTATTTGTGAATCAAGAAAATCAAGGTTTTTTGAAGTAAATACATTGGGTGAAATACTTTGGGAATATGAAAACCCAGTAGGCATGGCTGGCACTTTAACTGAGGGTGATGATAATGATGGAATAGCAGCTGCTTTTAGAGCAAATAAATTTCCAATTGACTTTGTAGCTTTTCAAGACAAAGAATTAGCTCCAGGCGAAGTGCTTGAATTAGATCCTCTGCCTTTTGAATGTTCAATTTACGATGTAGTCTCTAGTACAGTAGAGTCAGATATCAAAGAACAATTTGATATTACCTTATCTTACGATCAATTCCTACATATTGAAAATAAGAATGGGGAGACATTCAATTATAAGATTTTGGATTTCAGTGGAAGAAGCTTAATGAGTGGAGATATCCTAGGCTTTGTACATTTAGACATTGGAGCTTTTAAAACAGGAATTTATATCTTGAATTTTAGAAATAAGCAAGGAAGCACTTCAATTAAAATTTTTAAACCCTAGTATTCTTTTCTCCTTCTTTTCCTAAATACGCGTTGATCAGATTTAATGTCAATTCTTTACTCTTACCATCCCATTCTGTACCTACTGTAGCATTGTAATAATTCGTACGCGTTCTTGGATTGTCAATTACATCTGATTGGTTTACTATCCAATTATTTAGTTCTTCTTGCGTTTTGACTTGGGTAATTAAATTGTTTTTTATGTAGCCATAATAGTCAACAAAATTTTCAGTGGAGAGTTTTGCAAACTGGACACTTGGGATATTCAACAATGCAGCTTCTAGATGCGTAGATGTCTCGCCTGCAATAAGCAGATCAAGGTTTTTTAAGAAATCAAAAATTGTTTGTTCTCTGGAATTAGAGATTAAAATTCCATCTACTTCTTTAAGTCTTCTATCATCTCTAGGATGTGCTCTGTATGCGATTTTCAGCTCAGGAAATCTTGCTTGTAAATTCGATATCAGTTCAGCTGTCAATTCTAGATCTGAAAGTAAATTTGTGCAAATTCCAACATTGGATATGCGTTTAGTACTTTTTATGTCATCAAGATAACTATCAAACTTGGACATCCCAGCTAACTCAATTTTTGCATTGCTGTCTCCTATACTGAGATATTTAGATTTTGAGTCTTCACCCTCCAAAATTGCCAGATCAAAATCGAGTGGCGGAAAGCTTTCTGAAACACTTGCATGCTGAACATATACAGTTGGAATTTTTAATTCTTTTGCTGCTAACAGAAGTCCCCTCATCTTAATATTGTGATCATTTGCGAATATCAAACACCTTGGATTGCCTTGTTTCAATATTCTCTTACACGCTTCTATCATTCCATTGGCTTCTGTAACTTTATCTAAAGTTTTTACTCCATGCATTCCATGCCTTAGCACATGTTTGAAATATACAAATGGAAGTTTTAAGACATAAATCAAAACTGGATGAAATGAAAGCCTTGCAACGTTTTCTAGTGGGTTATGTTTACTCCAGGTCCCCGTACTTACATATACAGAATCCGCAATTCCTTCATTGATGAATGAAAGACTGTCTCTGTTATTTAAACTACTTACCATCAACCAGGACTTTCCTGTAATGTCTGGTTTGGAGATGATTGTTTTCCTAAAGAGAAATATGTAAATAAAATTTGATCCAATCCATTTTATCGAATTAAAAAAGGGTTGGATATATTTTCTGGAAAATGAATAAGACTTTGAAGTGTTTTTAAACCAAGGGGATAAGTAAATGTGTATGAGATTGTAAATTTTATCCATTCGTCCTATCACTTAGGAATGAGGTCAGAGCGTCCATTTTTCTTCAGTACAGCAAAAGCAAACTCTTTGAATGCACCCTCGCCACCTTTTTTATTTAAGACAATATCTACTTTATTTTTTATGTAATCTGACGCTTGACTAGGACATGCTGTAAAGCCTGCTTTTTCTAATAGAGTAATATCGTTTAACTCATCGCCAATGAATGCAACTTCTGCTAAAGAAATTCCAAGTTCTTTAATCAAATCTTCAGCAAGGATAAGTTTATCCCCAGCACCTTGGTAGACTCTTTCTATCTTCAATTTTTTTGCTCTATTGTCAATAATTGCATTCTTTTCCCCAGTCATTATTACAACGTGAATGCCTGCATCAAAAAGTAATTTAACACCTACACCATCGTAGACAGAAAATTTTTTAAATTCTTCACCAGAGGTACTATAATACATTCCTCCGTCTGTCCACACTCCGTCTATATCTGTTATAACAAGTTTGATATCCATATTTAACTATATAGCTTAGGGTAAAGAATTTCATTTTTGGGGATATGTGCTTTGGCGGTTTTTCCCAACACCAAGTTCTTATCAGCCCACTTGACCCCATCACCTGGACTGAGAAGGTGTAGCATGTCTTCAGTAATAACATCCCCTGCCTTTATATCTATACGTGATGCAATTGAGCGTTCTAATTTTTTTCTGGTAGCTGCTATACTGTCATCTGCATATAAATCTTTTTTACCTTTTGCTTGTTCAAGGCATCGTATGTCCCGCATCATGCGCAATACTCCTTCAGGACCTAGAGAGCCTTTCTGATCTGTCCCTTTCATTGTTCGGTCAGTGGTTATGTGCTTTTCAATAAGTTCTGCACCCATAGCCACAGCGGCGACAGGAATAAAAATTCCTATGGAATGATCTGAATACCCAATGGAGTACTTTGGATAATGATCCTTGAGATAATGAATGGTATTTAGATTAATGCGCTCATGTTCTGCTGGATACTGACTTAGACAATGCAGGATGCTGACATTGCTATGATATTTTCCAATTGTCTCTAGTGCAAGGTCTAGGTCTCTTTTATCTGCCATTCCTGTAGAAAGTATCATTGGAATTTTTGTCTCTGCCATAGCGGAGAGCAGTGGAAGATTACTCAGGTCACGAGAAGCCACTTTAAGTCTATCCGGAGAAAATAATTTCAACATTGAAAGACACGAGGGAGCACATAGCGTTTCAACAAATTCTAGATTTTTTGATTTAGCATATTTATAAACCTCAAAATGCTCATCATTGGATAGCTCTAAGAATTCTCTATGCTCACCATAGGTTTTTCCAAAGGAATTGGGATTATCATAGGGTCGTTGCATTGCTGAGTCTGTAAGTTCATATTGCAAATCCCTTTTAGTCATCTTCACCGCATCCATAGGCCTCAACTTAGTACCAAAGACTTCATCAATAGGCACCTTGCTAGCAAGATCAATTATCAATTTTGCAATTTCAACGGAGCCGTTATGGTTCTGACCTATTTCACCTATTACATATGTACTCATCTAAACCTTAATATTTTCTTGAATGTTATTTTCCATCACTTCTCTTAATTCTTTCGTTTCTAACACAAGGTTTATAATATCCTTGTAGTTATATTTCCAACCCGAGTTTTTAATAAGTTTTGAAAATAGATCTTGCGCAATTTCAAAATCGCTCGCTGAGTCTACAGTTAATCTGATCCACTGGTTTTCTTCTAACTCATCTGGGATATCTATAAATTTTACTTTGAATGTATCTGGATTTGTGTAAAGATAGTTGCTTACGTGTTCTCTATATAGTTTTTCGCTAGTTGAATTATGCGCAAGTTTAAGTGCATTCAGACTTGCATACTCAGCGAATAGTCCAGAGTGGCCTAATATAGAGGGCTTGCTTGAGCTATATTGAAACGAACAATAATCATATCCTTTTCCTTCTTCTGCGAGTTGTGCCATGGTTTCAATATCTAAGAAAGGATTATCAGCACAAACGCGAATGAGGTCATCTCCATACTTTCTTTCTGCCGCCATTATCATTCGCAAGAGTACATCATCTTCAGACCCCCAAAAAACTTCGATGCCGTGATCTTCAGCGATGGAAGCAATCTTGGAATCCTTATCAAGAAGAGAACCTGCTATTATAATTTGAGATGCATCATAGAATAGTAATAGTCGCTTGCATAAGATATCCAAAATACTATGACCATTGAAAAAACTTTTCACCACTTTCTCTGGCAGTCTTGTAGAATGGGTCCTTGCTTGAATTACTATTTTTGATTCTTGCATAAAGTATTCTTTATCAATAACTTGTGTTACGTTGCTTGCATCTTTAAATTAAACAGAAAAAAGGAATTAAAATTCATCAATTATACATATTAGTCAATCAATTTTCCCATTAAAAAGACGTCTAAAAATTCTCCATCCTGGTAATTGTCTCTCAGCTTCTTTCCTTCTAAAGCGAATCCAAACTTTTCATATAACTTGATAGCATTTGTATTTGTTGATAAGACTTGCAAATTTATTTTTCTTACTAATGGACTTTGCACTGCCCAGTGTATTAAATAATCTAGCATGGCATTTCCTACCCCAATTCCCCAATATGCTTTATCTACTGACAAGCCAAATTCTACGGCATGTCTAATCCGTAGTCTTTGAGATGAATTAACGGTCATCTGAGAAACTATGGTTTCATCAATAAAAGCGAGTAAAAATAGCTCATTCACTCTAGTTTTCTTGTCCAATATAGTTTTTTCTTGCTCTGCTATTGATTGCCCAAATTCTCCAGGGCCAAAGGTTAAGAATTTGGATTGAGCGCTGACTTTTTCGACAAAAGAAAGACTTGAAGCTGCATCAGTTTGCTCTCCTTCTCTCAATTTAAGATCCACTCCATTTTTTAAAGTATAGCTACTCTTTAAGCCCATGTCTTTGTAGATAATTTCGAAAGATAAGAAAAGAGAACATATTATAAATTTTTATAATATATTTTTTATAACTTTGATACAATAGTATCATAGATAATAAGTTACATATAAAGAAATATTGTAATATAATTATCTTAATATTTTGGAACTCAATTAAGAAAACATGAAAAACTCGATTTTTCTAAGTCTTTTGTGCGTTATATTCAGCACATCTTTTCTCTCAGCTCAAAGAGAAAATTCATTGTTTAAAGCTGATCATCAAATATCTGCTGAGTTCTTACTTCATGAATCCTTGTACGGTCTTAGTAAAGAATATGCCCGTTTTGAAAAGCAAACCGAATTAAAGGCAGCAGAGTCTCCATTTCTTGAACGCGATTACCAAATTGCAATTGCGCAAATTAAGATGGATGAAAGCAAGGCAGAAAATCTTGCGTGGCTAAACACTTTAAAGTATGAAGACTTAAAAAAAGAAAATGTTTCTAATGAGTACTTAGGGGACTTCTACTTCATTCGTAATGATTTCAAAGAAGCTATACATTATTATGAATATGCGCAAAATGATTCTAAGCGCATGAAACCTGAAGTTGAATTTAGAAAAGCGTATAGTTATTTTGTTATAAAGGATTTTGATCAAGCTTCGAAGTATTTTCAAGCACTATCAAAACAAACAACAGATTATTACTTTCCGTCAAATTACTATTACGCCATGTGCTCCTATTTTCAAGGGAATTATGATCTTGCCATACAATCTTTTGAACAAGTAGCTCAATATCCTGACTATAAGAAATATACACCCTACTATCTTGCTCATCTTTATTTTGCACAAGAACAACATTCTGATGTTATCAATTATCTTGAAAAAGAACTTGCTGTAGATGCTGAAATTTATCAAAAATACCAGCTCCACAAAGTACTTGGGCAGGCCTACCTAAAGCAAGCTGATTACGTACTAGGACTTAAACACTTGGAAATTTACGAAGCAAATACAGAATATCTGAGTGAGGCCGATTTTTATCAAATTGCTTTAGCAAATTATAAATTAGGAAGAACAGAAAAAGCAAAAAGTGCATTTGAAACTCTTGTCAACAAAGAAAATAATTATCAAGTCTCTTCCCTGTTATTCCTAGCTGAGCTATATTTAAAAGAAAACGAGAAGAATTCCGCCCGTTCAATATTTAAAACACTATCTGAGTCCAATCGTGCCGAACCCAAACAAAAGGAAGATGCCCTCTGGAGCTATATTCGATTATCAGCAGAACTTGGACAATATAGAGAATCCTTGAGCGGCATACAACAGATGAGTGACACATCACCCTACTATGCGGAGTCGCAATCTTTATTAATTAACATTCTTTTTGTGAGTAAGGATTATGATATGGCCTTACAAACCATAGAAGGGATGCAGGATGTACCAAATGATATTAAAGTTGTCTATCAAAGTATATGTTTAAGAAAAGCAAAAGCGCACTACAACGACAACAAGATCACAAATGCAAAGCAGTACTTTGAAAAAGCAAAACTATACCCTACGGACAAAAACAAATTAGCAGAATCCATTTATTGGTTGGCACTCATTGATAGCCAGGAAGCTAAATTTAAGAGGTCAAATTTAATGCTTGAGGACTATTTTGACATAAATCCTCAAGAGCTTGAATTCCAATCTTCCAATGCAATGGCCTTGTATCTTAAAGCGCATAACGACTTTATGTTGAAAGATTATAAGTCGGCCTCCATAGCCTATGGTAATGCTATCCCAAAAATAAACGCTTATGCCAGTTCTGAGAAAAAACCGATGATAGATAAGCTCCTTTCCATAAGCTACAGCAGAAAGGGAGATGCACATTTCCATTTAAAAGAATATGACCAAGCAACGAATACCTATAACACCTTAGCAAACAGTGATAATACAGATGCTGCATATGGCTTGTATCAAAAGGCGATTGTAGAAGGATTAGAAAATCATCCGTATGAAAAGATTATGAGCTTGGAATCAATAATTTCAGATCACCCCGATTCTGAATACAGAGATGACGCGTTCTTTGCCTTAGGGAATACCTATAATAGTTTAGGCAAACAAAACGAGGCGATTAAAAACTACGATCGTTTAATATTAAACTATAAAGGAAAATCACCATTAGTAAACGAAGCATATTTGCAACTTGGCCTAGTAAGCTATAATCTTGGAGATGCGCAAGCATCAATAGAAAATTACAAAGCACTACTAGATAATAATCCAAGTTCAGAACAAAGAAAAGAAGCATTACTTGCAATCCAAGAGATCTATGTTGATGATATAGGAAATGCAGAAAAGTATATAGAACTCGCTGAAGAAGAAGGTATACAGTTGAGTGATTTTGCCAAGGATTCATTGAGTTACGTAACGGCATATAACTATTTTTTAAATGCAAAATATGCAGAGGCAACAAAATCTCTGTCCAACTATATTTCTAATAATCCTACTGGTAACTATGTGTTGAATGCACATTACTATGCAGGAGAATCTTCCTTGATCTTAAAAGATTACGAACAAGCTCTACCCCATTTTGATTATATCATCACCCAGCAGTTCTCTGACCATTATATTGGATCCCTTAAAAAGGCAGCAATAATTGCCTACAATCATCAAACAGAATTTGACAAAGCATTTTCTTACTATAATCTACTTACACAACAGAATATCTCACTGGATGAAAAGAAAGCTGCGCACATGGGAGCTTTGCGAAGTGCGTTTAGAATAAGTAATCATGCTGCCGTTATTGCGCACAGTGATTACTTAGAGAAGTCTAAGCAATTGAATACCGAAGAACAAAGTACCGTTAATTTTTATTTAGGCAAATCTGCACTTGCAACTGGTGATACGGATAAAGCGGTAGTTGCTTTAAACCAAGTAATACGCTTGACGAACAACAACCAAACTGCTGAATCCAGTTACCTCGTCTCAAAAATATTCTTTGAAAGAGGTGAAATGGATATTGCGGAGACGCAATGCTTAGAAACAACAAAGCGAAGTGCAAACTACCCCCTTTGGGTTTCCAAAAGTTTGATCTTGCTTTCTGATATCTATGTCCATAAGGGCGATAAGATTAATGCAAAAGCAGCGCTTGAGGCTCTGATAGAAAACTATAAAGATGATCCTGAAATAATAGAAGAAGCAACTCAAAAACTTGAGAAATTAGAAGAAGAAGAATTAATGCAAAACAGAATTGAAATTCCTGCAAATCCAGAATATTTGCAGCTTGATACCATACCAAATATAAATGATCTGCGATGAGAAAAATCAACATTTTAATTTTAAGTATTTTACTTAACAGTGTGCTTATTTCACAAACTACTTCAGATAGTATCCCAGTACTACCATCTGATGAAGTAGAGGTTGTAAAATCATTTGAGGCCATAACAAAAACCGCTAAAGCTGTCTTCCCTCCTCCAGGTAACGAGGAAGAATTTGAAACTGGAAGTATATCCTCTTTTAATTACAATGTAAATGTAAAACAAGAAGATATTGCATCTGAACTCCCAAACCTGAGACCACTTGCATATACAACACCTGTGGTAATTGATAGGTACGATGGATTCATTGACATTTCTTTTGCAAACCCAAAGTCCCCGAAAGTAGACTATGGATATAATTACAACATCGAAGATTGGTTTGAGTTAGGTTTTTCTGGAAACTACTTTTCTTCTGATGATGAAAAAATAGCTTTTCGCGATCACAGAGATCATGGTTTTCGTTTGTACGGGAAATACTTTGCAAATAAAAATGTGAGTGCAAGATTGAGCGGTTCTTATAGCTCATCACAGCGATTCTTTTATGGAACCGGAATCAATACTGAGCTATTGCAAGAAGATGTTGAGAGATCCTTATTGGGATTTAACACTGCCACTGGGATAGATTTTGATTACCTAGAAGAAACTGGAATGCGATTAGATTTAGGTATAAGATATCGCAATATTGATCTAAATAAATTTGGCCAACATGAACACCTTAGTCTTGCTACTGGACTTTTCCAAATGATCATAGGGGAAGGAAATCTTATTGAAATTGATTCTGATGTAAGGTATTATGTGACTGATCCAGATTTGAGTATTTCTTCTAAGCAATTCTTATCATCTATCAAATCAAAGTATTACTATAATGCCTATGCTAATATGAAAGCTGATATAGGTTTTGACGTTATAAGAAAACATGATTCTTGGGCCTTTCAGCCAAACATAGATTTACGGTATGATATACATAAAAAGATATCTATCCTAGCTGGCTCAAAGTCTATCGCAGATGTGTATGACACTGAGAAACTTTTTGAATTAAATTCATTTGTGACATTTGACAATGCTGAAGTACATACGCATACTGCAATGCGTCCTTACATTGGCTTTCAGTACATTGATGCTAGACATGATGTAAAAGTCATCACTCAATACAATAGAGAAAAAGGTATACCGCTTTTTGGATACAGACAGATTGAAGACATTCCTATGTATTCCATACTCGCATTGGATGCAAATTATTATTCAAGCAGTACAGATTATACGCTACACCTTAATAACACAAAGCTTTCAATGGGTGGTGAGTACAGATATACTGACAATGTGAATCTTGCAAATTGGAGAGCACAGTTAAATGTAGATCATGCTCTATTTAGCCGTAGGCTTCAAGTATTTATGAATGCTGAATTATTAGACAGCAGAATAATTCAAAAAGTAGAAGTAATCCGTCTAGCGCCTAGATCAGATAAGATTTATGATATCACTTTAGGTGCTCGTGTAAAACTGAATTCAAACTTTGGTATACAAGGAAGTATCATTAATCTAATAGGCAAAGAATACCAAGATTGGTTTGCATATCCAGTATATGGTAGACAATATAGAGCGGGAGCTTTTATTAAGTTTTAACTAGATGAGTATCCTATAGAGCGTTTGTTATAGATAGCTTGTTCATCTATAAACGAAATTGATTCTACATCCTCTTTGCTCACTATCTTTTCCTTTCTTGGACTGGTCTTTTCCATCTTGGCCAGGCGTAAATTTTGGTGCTTGATCGCTTCCAGGACTATCTTGCGTACTTCTCTAGCGTTTCCAAAATATTTGTCTCGCTTAAGGTGCATGTCCGTCAGAATAATTTCTAAATACTTTTCAGTTTTCTTATTTATAATATATCCGTGGTAGATAAACATTTGGACAGCAATTTCTAATAGTTCAGTAGGGCTGTAATCTTCAAACTTTAAGATTTTATCAAAACGTGAATTTAGACCTGGGTTTGCTTTTAAAAACTTTTCCATATTATCAGGATAGCCTGCAGCAAAGACAAAGAACTCTCCTCTATCGTCTTCCATACGTTTGAGCAATGTTTGGATTGCCTCATTGCCGTAATCTCCTTGTAAGCCTCCAAAATTGGATAGAGCATACGCTTCATCTATAAAAAGCACACCACCTAGAGCCTCATCAATACGTTCTTTTGTTTTTATCGCCGTTTGTCCTACAAATCCTGCTACCAATCCTTGGCGGTCAGTTTCTATCATATGGCCTCTCTCGAGGATACCAAGGGCTTTATAAATTTTACAAAGTATACGTGCTATTGTAGTTTTTCCTGTTCCAGGGTTACCTATCAGCACTGTATGAAAATGGAAATTATGCAATACATTTTTACCCTGCTTCTTATGAAACCGAACAATTTCTACAATCTCTGTTATCTGCTTTTTGATTTGATGTATTCCTATTAATTCATTCAATTCCCTTAAGCCAATATTTAATAATTCATTATCAATAGGAATATTAGGAAGTCTTCTTTTAACTTCTAAATCTATTTTACTTACATCTGATATTTGAATAGTTTCTAATTCATTCTTCTCCGTTTCTGTGGGCTCTTTAAAATTCATAACACGAAGTCCCAAATTCATTTTTGCCTTCTCTACGAGATCATATACAAAGCGGGCATTTCCAAAGCTGTTATCTCTGTTTCTGAATGCTCGAGTGATTTTTTCTTCAAGAAGGAATCTTGATTCCGGTGTAAAGACAACTTCCATTTCTTTAGAAGCATATTGTGCAATTTGGGCTAGCTCATCTGGCAAATAATCTGCAAATTCAAAACTATGCTTAAATCTAGATTTAAGTCCCGGATTTGAATCTAAGAAGTGTTGCATTTCTTTAGGATATCCTGCAGCGATAATAGCAATGTCACCCTTGCCATTCGACATTTCTTTTACCAGAATTTCTATGACCTCTCTTCCAAAGTCTTTTGAATCGTCATTTGTTCTTGCTAGTGCATACGCTTCGTCTATAAACAAAACACCACCTCTTGCTTTCTCAATGGTTTGTTTGACCTTTGGTGCCGTCTGACCAATATATTCACCAACTAATTCTACGCGATCTACAGAATGTACATGTCCTTTGGAGAGCAATCCCATTTTCTTATACAAACTCCCCATCATTTTTGCTACTGTGGTCTTCCCTGTTCCTGGGTTTCC
>CALCMJ010000151.1 GCA_937967615.1 uncultured Saprospiraceae bacterium | reverse complement strand
ACTCTTTTTAAAGGCCTATTAAAGGCCTATTTAACCAGACAATTATAGAAATGGAAGGAAAAGGGATAGTTAAGCTATTTTTAGTCTTATTACTGATTGTAACCGTACTTCAGTTTTTCTACATGGTTCCTACAAGAAATGTGGAACGGAATGCGGATGATTGGGCAGATCAAGTAGCTGCTAAATATAATGATGCTGATGAAGCGAATACTGCAAGGAAAATTGCAAAGAACACGTATCTGGACAGCATGTCAAGCGAAGAGATATTTTCAATTCCTGGCTTTACAAGTTTTACCTATTCAGATCTGAAAGGAAGACAACTTGCTTACGGTCTAGATTTGAAAGGAGGAATGAGTGCTGTCTTACAAGTGGATCTTAAACAGCTCTTGACAAATCTTGCTAGTAAAACAAAAGATGAAAATTTTAATGCTGCATTAGTAAATGCGGAAAAACGACAAGAAAACAGTCAATCTGATTTTATCAGTTTGTTTTCTCAAGAGTTTTCAAAGTTGCGCAAAGAAGGAGATAAGAGTCTTGCTACGATTTTCATGCGAAATTCTAGTATGCGAGAGCTTATTAACGCAAGTACTTCTGATGGAGAGGTAACGCGGATCCTGAGAGAGCAGGCAAATGAAACCGTTAAGCTTACGTTTAACAGACTAAAGCAAAGAATAGATAAATTAGGAGTAACACAACCAAATGTTTCTCTTGATGCTGCAAGGGATCTTATTCTTGTAGAGATGCCGGGTATTGATAATCCTGCTAGAGCAAGAGAGTTTCTTACTGCAAGTGCAAATCTTGAATTTTGGAATACATATCGAATTAATGATACAGGCGTACAAGGCTGGTTTAATGCTGCGAACGACCAATTGAAAGTGGGGGGAACCACTGAATATGATACGATATGGCAAACAATAGATTCACTAGGAAATATTATTCAAAACCCAACGGAATTTACACTTACTGCTAGGGGTGGCAATGACCCACTTTTCAGTAAATTGATTATGAATGGTGCTGCAGATGGAGTCCAGAGAGGAGCACTTACTATTATGGGATTTGCAGATAAGAATAAGAAAAAGGCAGTAGATGAAATGTTGCTTGCTACTAAAGACCAATTCCCTGCAGATGCAAAATTCATGTGGTCAAGAAAACCATTTCAAACATATGATACAAAGGAAGTGACTAAGCAGTACTCCTTATATATGATAAAGAAGCAATCAGGTAAGGATGAAGCACCCATAGAAGGAGATGCAATAACAAGTTCTTCCCATGGTCCTAATCCAACAGGAGAGGTTGCTGTGAATATTGTAATGAACTCATCAGGTGCTAAGAAATGGGCTGCATTAACGAAAGCGGCAGCAGCAAATGGAGAAAGAGAGATTGCGATTGCGCTGGATAATGAAATCGTTTCTGCACCGGGAGTAAGAGCGCCTATAGAAGGAGGTAGATCAGAGATCACAGGAAATTTCAGTATGCAAGAAGCGTCTGACTTCTCAAGCATTTTGGAAGTAGGAAAACTACCAGCAAGAACGAAGATTATACAATCTGCAACAGTAGGTCCTTCATTAGGAGAAAAAAATATCAACTCAAGTTTTAGAGCCTTATTATTTGGCTTTGGTTTACTTTTATTATTCATGGCCTTTTATTATGGAGGAGCTGGTATCATCGCAATTCTTGCCTTGTTACTCAATGTCTTCTTTATAGTGGGTGCACTGGGATCATTTGGTACAGTTCTTACTCTACCAGGTTTTGCAGGTATCATACTTACCATAGGTATGGCAGTGGATGTAAACGTAATCGTCTTTGAGAGAATACGAGAAGAGCTCAGAGCAGGAAAATCAAATCTTGCTGCGATCAATGATGGTTTTAAACATTCTTATTCCGCGATTATAGATGCCAACGTTACTACAATATTAGTAGCCATCGTACTGGCATGGTTTGGAATGGGGCCAATAAGAGGATTTGCGGTTGTATTGATTATAGGTGTACTTTGTTCTTTATTCACAGCCTTATTAATAGGTAGAATGATGATAGAGTGGTGGACAAAAGGAGACAGAAATTTATCCTTCTGGACTGGACCTACAAAAAATGCTTTTGCGAATTTGAATATTGACTGGATAGGAAAGAGGAAGATCGCTTATGTAATCTCAGGATCGATCATCCTTCTAGGTCTAGTGTCTATCTTTACAAGAGGATTTGACTTAGGTGTAGACTTTAAAGGAGGGTATTCTTATAATGTCCAGTTTGAAGATGATATTGACATAGATGCAGAAACGCTAAGAGGAGGACTTGCACAATATTTTGAATCAGCACCAGCGGTAAAATCTGTAGACACGGACAATACGTTTAATATTGTAACAGATTACCTGATCAACGATAAAGGAGAGAAGGTAGAAGAGAAAGTAATCCAAAGACTTTATGAGGGAATCACTGCAATTACAGGCAAAACTATTTCTGCAGAAAAATTTGTCCTCACAGATGGAGAAGGAACGCATGTTACAAGCTCCAGTAAGGTGGGACCAACAATTGCAGATGATATAAAGAAGAGTTCATTTTACGCAGGAATCTTTGCTCTCTTGCTTATTTTCCTTTACATCTTTATACGATTTAGCAAATGGCAGTATAGTTTAGGTGCAGTAGCGGCCTTAGCACATGATTCACTTATCGTGCTTGGATTGTTTTCTTTGTTATGGAACAGAGTACCATTTTCTATGGAAGTAGATCAAGCATTTATTGCGGCAATACTGACGGTCATTGGTTACTCTATTAATGATACAGTAGTTGTGTTTGATAGAATAAGAGAGTATCTGGGCATCTATACAAATAAGTCTACGGATGAAGTTCTCAACTTAGCTATCAATAGCACGTTCAGTAGAACAATAGTTACATCCCTTACAACCTTATTAGTGATTACTATCTTATTTATCTTTGGTGGGGGTACTATTAAAGGATTTGCATTTGCACTTCTGATAGGTGTAGTTGTGGGTACATACTCATCTATTTTCGTTGCAACACCAATCGTAAGAGACTTTTCAAAAGACTTAAAAGTTACTAGAAAAGCTAGTACAGAAAAGAAAAGTTTTTCAAGAGCAACACAGAGCTAAGAAAAAACTTATGAATTATATAAGAGGCTGTCTTCATAAAGGCAGCCTCTTTTTTTTGTATAGAATCTCATATGTTCTGAAATTTTAAACAGACATGAAGGCTGTTCTGCTGTAAAATTTCTAATTTGGGTCAATGTCCAAAACGATAAAATATTTACACGTTACAATTGCAAAAGATTTTTTTTATTTCTAATCTAATTTTCTTAGATTTTTTAAAACCTGTGTCATAAGAAATGAACACGTCTGTAAAGCAAACTCAAAATACGTATTTGAATGCTGCACTTGTTGCACTGGCTTATCTGTTAGGTTTGCTGATTATAGGATATTGTTTATTAGGCAAAGTTTTGTTTCAGTTGGATACGGTCATGCTAGATAGAAGTGGGGATGGGTTTAAGAATTATTTTTCGTTTGCCTGGCAATATAAGAACGAAGGAGGGTTTTGGTTTGAAGGCATGCAATATCCTTATGGAGACTTATTGGGCTTTGCAGATGGACAACCTGCAATTGTGATGTTTTTAGTGGGTCTTAAGAAATTAGGTATTGATTTTTCAGGAAATGAAATGCTCTTAGTACAGGGGCTACCATTTTTAGGTGCTTTTCTTGGTGTATACTTTTTACACAAGATAATTAGATCGTATCAGGTACCTAATTGGTGGTCAGTAATTACAGTCTTGTTTTGCGTCGCACTCTCCCCACAGTTATATCGTCTCAATGCGCACTTTGCTCTTGCCTATATGTTTTGTTTTCCGTCTATATGGTATTTGCTCATTCTATCAGAAAAGAATAGGTCTAGGGAAGTATTCTATGCAGTTTTTATGTCTCTCCTTCTTTTAATCTATGGATTTATACACCCCTATCATCTTTTAATAGGAACCATATTTTTGATAGGGTACTTTATGGTGAAGGCAACAAAAAAGGAATTTAGGTGGTACATTTTAATCGCAGGGCTTTCTGCTATTGCGTTTTATTTGATAATTAATAATTTGCTTGATCCAGCAGACGATAGACCACAAAATCCATGGGGAGCATGGCACTATAAAGCTGAAGTCAGTGATTTATTTCCATTTTACGGATGGTATGCAAATCTTGTAGGCGATACGTATTCCATCAGATCAAAATATCATGAAGGGTACTCGTATATAGGGATACTTATTTTTGCAATTCCTTTTTTAGTATATAGAAGAAAGGAAATAATGGATGCTGCATTTGATCAAGCTACGAAGATCAAAGATATTTTGCTTGCAGCTATTTTGGTATTAATGTTTGCAATGGGCATGCATATATTGCTTACTGATCATAAAATATTGGACTGGATTTCTTCATTAAGGCAATTCAGAGCGCTGGGTAGATTTTCTTGGCCGTTTTATTATGTTGGTTTTATAAGTCTTTCTGTCATGTTTTATAGAGCGACAATTTCCATACACAGTAAATGGAAAGCTGGACTCTTGTTCCTTTTTGTCATTACAATGTGGGCTGTGGATGGGAACAGCTATATGAAGATCTTCCATGACAAGAGGAATGAATACTTATCTCCTAATGAATTGTATACAAATTCTGTAATTCAAGACGGATTGAACAAAGCGAATTTAACTGCAGATAAGTTTCAGGCGATAATGCCATTACCCGTAAGCATGGAAGGTGCAGAAAAGATAAGGACCTATCGTAGCTATTTCCCTAAGATTCAGACAATCCCTTTTGCGTTTCAAACTGGTCTTCCTATGATAGGAGCACACATGTCACGCACTTCTTTATCGCGCATCCTAAAACAATATCAATTAGGTGCATCTGCTTTTGTTGAGAAAGAAGCGATCAAAGATTTCAAGAATAGAAAGGATGTATTAGTGATACTGAGCCATAAAGATTCTTTGCTCTATGCAGATTTTGTTAACAGAGGATTTGTAATAGATAGAAATAAGCACACGACTTTATATAGAATGCCAATGGACTCGCTTGAAAAAGTACAATATATTCATACTGATTCATTGGGCAAAGCAGCAAATGCAGTTTTTTATTCAGATTTCACTGATGAAAATGGAAGAGGTTTATTATCTAAAGGATTTAAAATAATTAACTCAAATACAGAACTAGCTACTGTGAATGTAGACAGTCTGAGAGCTAAGAAAATTCAACTGAGTTTTTGGTTGCGAGCTGATGCGGATGATTCCAAGACGCCAAGTGTAGATGTAAAAATCAGAAATAGCGATAAAAAAGAAATTAAGAATGAACACTTTAGTGATATGGATATGAAAAGGTGTGAGGTGATCAATAACTGGATACAGCTAAAAAAAGAGATTACTATTCCAGAAATGGCTTCTGAAATCACCTGGTTTATATCTTCAGAGAAACTTGCAATAGATCATGCCTTGATCACTGTTTCGAGTGAAGAGATATTTTGGCAAAAGATGGATGATAGATATATGATCTATGACCATTTTATAGCTCAGTACAAATAGAGAAGAGATGTCAAGTTGAATTGTAATTTTTTTTTGCAAATTGATTCGAAAGTCTAATTTAGATGCCTTCAGATTGTATTTCTCAATTTTGGGATAAGAATGTCGTCTAGCTTTTACTTTACTTAGCTGTTTGATAAAAAAGAAATACGTATTTTGACCTAAATACGTTTAATTAAGGTGCAGATAAAATCTTTAAATATTAGAAGTGCAATGTTCCTAGTCCTGCTAGGAATGATTTCAGGGTGTGCAATCAATAAGGGCATAAAAGATGGAAAGCATGCATATCAACTAAAGCAGTATAGTGTTGCTATTGAGATGCTAGTGGATGAGTATGCACAAGAGAAAGACGAGGTAAAAAAAGCGGAGATAGCATTCTTAATAGGAGATAGTTATCAGAAGAGAAATGATTACAGTAATGCGGTAGATTGGTTTTCTTCATCGTTAAAGCTTTACGATAGAGTAGAAACCTTACATGAGCTTGCCTACGTGTTCAAAAAGACCGAGCAATACAGTAAAGCTGCGAATGCGTTTTCAATGCTCTATGAAGAAACAGATAACAAAGATCTATATAGGAAAGAGCTTCAGATTTGTAAAGAAGTGACTGGGTGGAAAGAAGAGGATAATGATTTTATCTATCGCATAAACCCTTCACTGTTAAATTCTCAATTTTCTGATTATGGAGTGAGTCTATATAAAGATGATCAAATTGTATTTGTTTCTGATAGAGAGTCTCAGCATAATGATGATAATTACAAATGGACCGGCCATGCATTTTCTGATCTTTATATGAGTGATATAAATGGGAGATATGTAGAGGCGTTTGACGTTCCTATCAATTCTGAAAATAATGAGGGCCCACCTTGTTTTAGTTCAGATTTTGAAGAGATATATTTTACCCGCTGTGTTTCAGAGAATCTTAGAAATGCACATTGCCGTTTATACTACTCTTATTTTACCAATGAAGAATGGACAGAGCCTCTGCCATTAAATTTCTTTGATGAAAACGTCAATTATGGGAATCCAACATTAATATTGAATGATAGTATTTTAGTTTTTTCAGCAAATATAGTTGGCAATCATGATTTGTATTATGCGGAAAAACAAGATGGCGGCTGGTCTGAAGCTACACCCATGCCTGATTATCTGAATACAGACGGAAATGAAATGTTCCCTACCTCAGATAAGGATACTCTTTATTTTTCTTCAGATAAGCTGGTGGGACTTGGAGGTCTTGATATATTTAAAACGTATTTGCAGGCGAATGGGAAATTTTCAAGACCAATAAATATGAGTGTCCCAGTGAATTCGGGTTATGATGATTTTGGTTATGTAATCAATGAACGTGATGACTTATATTTTAAAGGTTATTTTAGTTCAAACAGAGGCGCTTCAGGAACGGATGATATTTTTAGATTTCAAGCAGATACAAATAGGGCAAAGAAAGAAAAGGAAGATGCGGAGAAAGAGAAAGAAGAAGAACCAACAAGTCTTAAAGAAGTATTCCTGGCAATTAAAGTGGTTTCGATTCCCAATAAAACTCCATTGGTAGGTGCTAAGCTTCAATTTATAAATGGCTTGGACTCAAGAGAAGAGCAAACAGATAAGTCAGGTATCTTCATCATGGATGTAAAACAAGAAGACGTCTTTGAAATAAAAATTAACCATCCTGGCTATTATGCAACATCAGTAAAGCTAAAAGTCTCAGATGAGATTCCAAAAGATATAAATAAAGCAAGCTACACCATTAATAAGGTATATGAACTGGAGCCCATCATTGTGGGTCAAGAAATTGTTTTAGAAAATATTTACTACGATTTTGATAAATCGAATATACGGACGGATGCAGAACCTTCCTTAAATATTCTTGCTGATAAACTTAGAGATAATCCAAGTATACGTGTCCAACTCTCATCACACACGGATTGTAGGGGAGACCTAGATTATAATCAGGAACTCTCTCAGCAGCGTGCGCAATCAGCCGTTGACTATATTATCTCTAAAGGGATTTCTTCAAATAGAATTTTTGCAAAAGGATATGGCGAATCCAATTTAGCTGTGTATTGTAATTGTGATGATTGCACAGAGGATGAACATCAACAAAATAGAAGAACTACTTTTAAAGTATTAGAGTAATGACCAACTTTACTTTGCATGAAGACGCGTTGCAAGTAAATCAAACAGTAAACTTATATCCAACTCCTCTAACTGAAATAAAATATTTTGGCTTTCTGGGATCTTCTTCGAAGTACTTGCGCAGTGACATAACAAAATTATCTATTGTTCTAGTTGAAGGATAAACATCATAGCCCCAGACAGCTTTCAACATTGTATCTCGTGCAATTACCTCATTTTTGTTGTCAACAAAAAGCTTAATAAGTTTAATTTCCTTGTTTGTCAATTTGAGTTGTCCTTTTTCTGTCAATGCTGTGTAACTACTAAAGTCTATTGTGTTTTTTCCAAATGAAAAAGTTTCAGCAAAAGAAGTGTCTTGTCTTGTTTGTCCTAATAATTTCCCCATTCTGATATACAGCTCTTCCAGGTTAAAGGGTTTGTTAATATAGTCATCTGCTCCTTTTTTTAAACCATTAACCCTGTCAGAAGGACTGTCTTTAGCTGAAATAATGATGACTTTCTGTTGGGGTTTGTCGAGTTTTATTTTTTCAAGCACTTTTAAACCATCTACTTCTGGAATCATTAAGTCAAGTAAGATAAGATCAAAATGTTCTTTGCTAAATACCTGAAGGGCGTCTTTTCCATTTGCAACTGACTTTATTTCATAGCCTTCTAACTCTAGATTCAGTTCCACGAGTTTGCGGATACCATCTTCATCCTCTACTAATAAAATCCTATGTTGCATGCTTATCTTTTTTTAGTCGAATCGTAAAAACCGTTCCCATAGGAACATTATCGCTGATTTCAATGCTGCCTTTATGTGCCTCTACTACGGATTTTGCTAAAAACAAACCTAGTCCAGTACCTTGTGTAGTCCTTGTGTTTTCGTCACCTATTCTATAAAATTTTTCAAATATCTTTTTTCGCTCATTGGGCGGAATTCCATTTCCATCATCGCTAATAGATATTTCAATAGCTGCATCCAGGTTTTTTAGTCTTAGATGTACGCTGCCCTCAGAATAGCGAAGTGCATTGTCTAATAGGTTGTCGATAGCAGTTGAAAATAAATTTTTGTCCAAAGGATAATCTAATGATTCTTGTCCAGAATATGTAATCCTATTAGGATACCTGCTATCGAAGATCTCACATCTTGCCTTTAGAAGAGAAGCTAAATTTTCAACACTGCTTGTATGGCTCTGGTCTAATTTTGAACTTAAAAGAAGGTTATTTATTAAGACCTCTAGTCTAGTAATTTCTTTTTGGTCAATATGTAGTAATTTTTTTTGAAGATTATCATCTAGTGTTCTGGTACGCATTGTTTCATTCGAAAGTTTCATGACAGAGAGGGGAGTCTTCAATTCATGCGTAACTGACATTAAAAAGTTGTTTTGCTTTTGTGTAGTCTCTAGTTCTCTCTTATATGACCTATACAATAAAAATATTCCAGTGACTAATGCGACGGCAAATACAATACCCTCGCCCAAGATCATTTTTTTATTTTTATCATAATCGGCAATTGCTTCTTGGGTGTATACACTTGCCTCCGCGGTTTGTGCCAGCGTATGACTTGCTGTATTGAATTTCAGTAAGAGCAAAGTCCACCAAGCCAGTGCAGCCAGCATATATGTAATAATGATTATGGTTAAATATTTTACCGAGGCATTTTTCATATATGTTAAAATATACTGTCTAGTCCTGAGCAAATTATGTTTGCTGCTTTTTCCAATTGTTCATAAGAATGTGCTGCGGAGATAAACCCTACTTCATATGCTGATGGTCCCAGATAAATACCTTGAGATAAGAGATAGGTATGGAGTTTGCCAAATAGAGCATTGCATGCTGGGTCTATTTTATCAGCTTCTATAATTCTATGCTTGGAGAAGTTGATCCAGAAAATGGACCCTATATGTTGTATAGAAGCATTGTAGCCCTTATTCTCAATATGGTCTTTAAGGATTTGAGTAAAAAACCCTGTCTTTTCTTCAAGCTTTTCGTAGAAACCAGACTCTAAAAGTATTTCGATAGTAGCAATACCTGCAGCCATAGCAACGGGGTTAGCTGATAGCGTACCTGCCTGATAGACAGG
>CALCMJ010000150.1 GCA_937967615.1 uncultured Saprospiraceae bacterium | reverse complement strand
GTGAACCCGGAAGGTCCCAATGGAAATCCAGATCCGCTGGCCTCCGCTCGTGATATTCGTGAAACCTTTGCACGCATGGCAATGAACGATGAAGAAACGGTTGCTCTTATTGCTGGAGGACACACCTTTGGAAAAACACATGGTGCCGGAGATGCTGGCTTAGTAGGTGCAGAGCCAGAAGCATCTGCAATAGAACAACAAGGTCTAGGGTGGAAGAGTACCCACGGAATAGGAAAGGCAGGTGATGCTATTACAAGTGGATTGGAAGTTACTTGGACGCAGAAGCCTACAGAGTGGACACACCTATTTTTTAAAAACCTATTTGAAAACGAATGGGAACTTACAAAGAGTCCAGCAGGCGCTAACCAGTGGGTTGCTAAAGGAGGTGAGGCCAATGTTCCAGATGCACATGATTCATCAAAGATGCACAGACCAGCTATGCTAACAACAGATCTTTCTTTAAGAATGGATCCTAGTTATGAAAAAATCTCAAAACGATTTTATGAGCAACCAAAAGAATTTGAAAATGCGTTTGCTAGAGCATGGTTCAAACTAACCCATAGAGACATGGGACCTAAGATCAGATATCAAGGACCTGAAGTGCCTGAAGAAGAATTGATTTGGCAAGATCCTTTACCGGTAGCATCAACATCAGTTATAGATGCTGCAGATATAAGTAAACTGAAGAGTACTATTTTAAGCTCAGGATTAACTGTTTCTGAAATGGTATCCACTGCCTGGGCTTCAGCCTCTACTTTTAGAGGATCAGATATGAGAGGTGGAGCAAACGGTGCTAGAATACGACTAAGTCCACAAAAATTTTGGGCGGTAAACAATCCGAATCAACTACAAAAAGTGATTACTGCTTATGAGAAAATTCAAACTGATTTTGCTAAAGATGTTTCCATAGCAGATTTAATTGTATTAGGCGGTTGTGCAGCAGTAGAAAAAGCAGCTGCTGATGGCGGAGTTGCAGAAGAAGTACCTTTTAATCCTGGAAGGGTGGACGCAAGCCAAGAACAAACAGATGTAGATTCATTCGCTGTTCTTGAACCAATTGCTGATGGGTTTAGAAATTATCTCAAAACTAAATTATCTGTAGCAACAGAAAATCTCTTAATTGATAGAGCGCAATTATTAACCTTGACAGCTCCGGAAATGACAGTCTTGCTTGGAGGCCTAAGAGTACTGGGAGTGAATGTAAATGAAAATACTGCAGGGATACTCACAGAAAATCCTGGAGTTCTATCGAATGACTTTTTTGTGACGCTTTTAGATATGGATATTGTTTGGAAGTCTAAAGACGCAGATCAAGAAATATTTGAAGGAATGTCTAGGGAATCCAATGAGATAAAATGGACAGGTACTAGAGCAGATTTGGTCTTTGGGTCAAACTCTGTTTTACGCAGCATTGCAGAAGTATATGCGAGCTCAGATTCTAATAAGAAATTTGTAAAAGATTTTATTAAGGTCTGGACAAAAGTGATGAACCTGGATCGTTTTGATTTAAAATAATGAATTAAACACACTAATTTTTAAATATTGAGGCCTGCTATCCCAGATAGCAGGCCTTTTTTTATGTGTAAATCGATTTTACTTGTTCGTAAGCCATTAAACCTAAGATATACAAGGATTTGTCCCACAAATCCTTGTATATCTAACTAATACTCATTAGTTTTATACTATCAACCGTTAGTATGGCAAAAGAATTCTATTCCGTACAAGTAAGTGACATTTATAACAGCACTGAAGACTGTGTCATAGTCTCATTTAATATTCCCAAAGCTCTTCAGGAGAAGTTCAACTTTAAGCAAGGACAGTACATAAACCTTAAGACTGAAATTAATGGTGAAGAAGTCATCCGTTCTTATTCTTTGTGCTCATCACCATTAGATAACAAATGGGCTGTAGGGATAAAAAAGATTGAGGGAGGAAGATTTTCTACATACGCAAACGATATCCTTAAAGTAGGAGACACCCTAGAACTTATGCCCCCGGACGGCTCCTTCTTTGTAGATGTCAATCCAGATAAAAAAAGAAATTATATAGCATTCGGAGCTGGGAGTGGAATAACACCTCTAGTGTCAATTATAAAAACACACTTAAAGTCTGAGCCATATTCTACTTTCAAATTATTCTATGTCAATAAATCCTCCTCTTCTATAATACTAAAAGAGGAACTTGAAGCGCTCAAGAATACCTACATGGAAAGATTTGAAATCTTCTATTTCTTAACAAGAGAACATAGAAATGTGCAGCTCTTTAATGGGCGGATAGATGAGGGAAAACTAGAAACAATTTTCAAAACGATTTGCGATGTCAATGACATGGATCATTGTTTTTCTTGTGGCCCTGAAAAGATGATCCTTCTTGTAGAGAAATTTCTAAAAGAGAAGGGAGTAGATAAATCAAAAATTCACTTCGAACTTTTTGGTACAGATGATCGCACAGAAGAAAAAGAAAGTATAGCCAAAGAACTTAAGGGAAAACAATCAAATATCACTATTTTAGAAGGAGGTAAAAGTTTTGTCTTTGATATGGAGACCGGCTCAAACAATTTGCTCGACGCCGCCATGTTTAATTCGGCAGACCTTCCCTACGCATGTAAAGGTGGCGTCTGCTGTACATGCAAAGCAAAATTGATAGAAGGTGACGTGAAAATTATTGTGAACTACGGACTAGAAGAAGAGGAGATAGAGGCAGGGTATATTTTGACTTGTCAATCGATTCCGGTGACAGAGAAAGTGATTGTGGATTTTGATGGATAACGACGAGAATTGAGGACGGGACGAAAACAGACTGAGAGATTTTAGACACTAGACACTAGACACTAGACACTAGACACTAGACACTAGATTCTGGATTTGGTTAATATATGAAGATGTTTGATCACTTTAAGGATAATTGTGCCATTACATTATAAAGATAATATGCATAATTACAAAGAATTAAAAGTTTGGCAAAGGTCAATGAAATTGGCCGAAAAGATATATTTGATAAGTAGTGATTTGCACAAAAATGAAACTTATGGTTTAAAGTCTCAAATTAGAAAATCTGCTATTTCGGTACCTTCAAATATCGCGGAAGGATGTGGAAGAAATTCTGAAAAGCAATTATTGTATTTTTTACAAGTAGCACAAGGATCTTTGGCGGAATTGGAAACCCAGGTTTTATTAATTGAAATGTTAACTTCATTAATGATTGAAGAAAATCTAAAAACTGAAATAAATGATATTCAAAAGATGCTAAGAGGATTACAGCGAAAGTTTAATGACAAAAAATCTAATGTCTAACGTCTAATATCTAACGTCTAAAACCAAACGTCTATACCAATGGCTTAAACCTAAGATTAAAATACTATGCAGAACTTACAGAATTTAGAAACAAACTTCCAAGCAAACATTGACGCCGGTAAACGCATCGAACCCAAAGACTGGATGCCAGAGAAATATCGCAAGACACATATTCGCCAAATTTCCCAGCATGCCCATTCTGAAATTGTAGGCATGTTACCAGAAGGAAACTGGATCACACGTGCACCTTCATTAAAAAGGAAATGCACCCTGCTTGCGAAAGTACAAGATGAAGCCGGCCATGGCTTGTATCTATATAGTGCTGCAGAAACCTTAGGTATAAGCAGAGACGAGATGTTTCACCAATTGCACACAGGTAAAGCAAAATATTCCAGCATATTCAATTATCCCACTTTGAGTTGGGCAGACATGGGAACGATTGGGTGGTTAGTAGATGGTGCAGCTATTATTAATCAAGTGATGTTGACAAGAACATCTTTTGGTCCTTACGCCAGAGCGATGGTGCGTATCTGTAAAGAAGAAAGTTTTCATCAGAGACAAGGGTTTGAAATATTGATGACGCTAATGCGCGGAACGGATGCACAAAAAGAAATGGCACAAGAATCAGTCAATAGATTTTGGTGGCCATCACTTATGATGTTTGGACCTGCGGATAAAGATTCACCAAATACAGAGCAGTCTGTAAAATGGAAAATAAAATTAAAGACCAATGATGAGTTACGACAACGCTTTGTAGACATCATAAAGCCACAAGCAGATTTCTTGGGCCTTACACTACCAGATCCAGACTTAAAATGGAATGAAAAAAGAGGCCATTATGATTTTGGCGAAATAGACTGGGAAGAATTTTGGAATGTTGTTAAAGGAAATGGCCCATGTAATAAAGAACGGGTGAAGGCGAGAGTAGATGCTTGGGACGAGGGTGCTTGGTTTAGAGATGCGGCTGTTGCTTATGCAGAGAAAAAGGGTAAGAGGGGTGAAGAGGCTGCGGCGTAAGGGTGGTGTTGAGTTTCCAGGGTTTTTTAGTCGTTTCAACCGATGGCTTCAATGACCAAGGGTTTTATGGTTCTAAGGTGAGACAAGAGTAAAGAACATAATGTAGTTACTTTTTAGCTAAATTTCCCATAATGAATAAAAGTATTTCATCATGGGGAATTTTAAAGAATTAAAAGTTTGGCAACATTCTAAGAATATTGCAATTGAAGTTTATAAGTTAGTTGATAGTAACGAAAAATTGAAAAGGGATTTAAGATTTAAAAGTCAATTGACGAGTTCAGCAGTTTCTATTGCATCAAACATTGCTGAAAGGGATGAATTAAATACGCAAAAGCAATCGATAAATCACTTTCATATTGCAAGAGGATCTTGCGCGGAATTGATGACACAATTAATAATAGCTAAAGAAATTGGAGTCATTGATTGGATACAGGCAGATGCATTGATAAACAAATGTGATTTGCTTAGTCTTATGAGACATAAACTAATACAAGTAAGAAAAAAGACAGTAAACTTAAAATATAAATCATGACGGAAGAAAAACCTGAAAACCGTAAAACCATAAAACCTAAGAACCTTTCAAAAGAGTGGCCACTCTTTGAAATATTCGTTCGTTCAAAAAACGGCCTGGAACACAGACACTTCGGTTCACTTCATGCAGCGGATGCTGAGATGGCAATTGAAAACGCGAGAGACGTCTACACTAGAAGACAAGAAGGTGTGAGTATTTGGGCAGTAGAATCTAAGGATATAACTGCAAGTAATCCTGAAAATCAAGGGGAACTATATGAACCCGCAAAAGATAAAGTATATAGACATCCTACGTTTTATGATTTGCCAATTGAGTTAAAACATATCTAAGGTGGAAAAAGATAATTTATACCAATACCTTTTAATGCTAGGCGATAACTCCATGATCCTTGGTCATCGCCTTTCAGAGCTATGTGGCCATGGTCCTACATTAGAAACAGATATCGCATTGACAAATATCTCTTTAGATTTATTTGGTCAGGTGCGTTCTTATTTTCAATATGCAGCAAAATTAAAAGGAGGAGATTCGTCAGAAGATAAGATCGCATTTTTGCGCTATGAAAATCAGCATAAAAATGTTCTTTTAGTGGAACAGCCAAATACAGATCTTGCACATGTATTTACGCGCCAATTTTTATTTGATGCATTCCATAAACTTTTGTTGGAAGATCTGAAGACGAGTAAAGATGAAACAATACAAGCGATAGCAATAAAGTCATTAAAGGAAGTAGATTACCATTTGCGATTTTCTGCACAGTGGATGAAAAGACTTGGAGATGGGACAGAAGAGTCTCATGCGAAAATGCAAACGGCTCTTAATCATTTATATCCTTATGTCTACGAATTTTTCAGAGCAACAGATGTAGAGAAAGATATGAAGAGTCAAGGCATAGGCGTAGATCTGGAAAAGATACAGAAAAGTTATTTTATGATGGTAAATGATGTGATAAATGCATCTACTTTGACGATACCTGAAACTAAGCCAAGACAGGCAGAGGGTAAAATTGGTAGACACTCAGAACAGTTAGGATATATACTTTCAGATTTTCAGTATATGCAACGTGCATACCCTGATATGGTTTGGTAGAATGAAACTCAAAATATTAAAAAGACAATTGCAAGAAGGAGAAATACATATAGAACATAAAGAAATCCGGGAAGCACTTTTTTCTGTAACAGATCCGGAAATTCCAGTACTATCTGTATTAGAAATGGGAATTGTTAGAGATGTTCAAGTAGAGAATTCTAAAGTGCATATCAAAATAACTCCAACATACTCCGGTTGTCCGGCAATGGATACAATCGCCCAGGATATTAAATTTGCTGTTGACGGTAAAGGATTTGAAACAGAGATAGAACTTGTGCTTGCACCTGCATGGACAACAGATTGGATAACAGTAGAAGGAAGGAAAAAATTAGAAGAATATGGAATTGCAGCTCCATTAGAAAGCAGCCTAGATAAGCGAGCTTTGATAGATGGAGAGCGCATTGTAAAATGTACAAACTGTGGGTCTACAAATACCGAAGTAAAATCTCAATTTGGATCAACAGCATGTAAAGCATTATTCACTTGCAAAGATTGCTTAGAACCCTTTGATTACTTTAAATGTTTAAAATAAATGGATAAAAGTATACTTTTTACAAAAGAAGATGGAGTAGGGAAGATATTATTGAATCGCCCTGAAGCGTTTAACAGTTTCACTAAAGAGATGGCGCTAGCTATGCAAGATGCCCTCGATCAATGTGCAGCTGATACAGAGATTAGAGCTGTTTACATTTCTGGAGTAGGAAAAGCATTTTGCGCAGGACAGGATTTGAAAGAAGCCATTGACCCAAATAGATTTGAAGGCTTTGAAAAAGTCGTGTCGCAATATTATAATCAAATTGCCTTACGCATTTACAATCTAGAAAAACCAGTCGTTTGCGCTGTCAATGGCGTTGCAGCAGGTGCCGGTGCTAACATTGCCTTAGTCTGTGATATCGTTTTGGCAACAGAATCGGCGAACTTTATACAAGCATTTAGCAAGATTGGACTTATTCCAGATTCTGGTGGTACCTACGTTTTGCCTCGCTTGGTGGGATTTCAAAAAGCAATAGCGCTCGCGATGTTAGGAGAAAGAGTATCTGCCCAAGACGCTGAGAACATGGGAATGATTTACAAATACTTTTCGGATGCAGAGTTTGAAGAAGCATCATATAGGATAGCAACAAAATTAGCGAAGATGCCTACAAAGGGTCTTGCTTACACTAAGAAATTATTTAACTCAGGTTTGTGCACAAGCTTTGAAGAACAACTCGCACTTGAAACGAAATACCAAACACTTGCTGGCAATACTGCTGATTATAAAGAAGGGATCGATGCCTTTATTGAAAAACGCAAACCTAATTTTACAGGGAAATGAAAGATGCATTTATAATAGATGGGATACGGACGCCCATTGGAAAATTTACAGGAGCGTTATCAGCTATTCGCACAGATGACTTAGGTGCTTTGGTAATTAGAGAATTAGTAAGTAGAAATACTGCTATTCCAAAGGAGGCTTACGATGATGTTATCCTTGGTTGTGCGAATCAAGCGGGGGAGGATAATAGAAATGTAGCGCGTATGTGTTTACTCCTCGCAGGACTACCTTGGTCTGTCCCCGGAGAAACAGTTAACAGATTGTGTTCTTCAGGGCTATCATCTATCATTCACGCAAATCGTGCAATCAAAGCTGGTGACGGTGATATTTTTATAGCAGGAGGCGTAGAACATATGACGCGTGGTCCTTGGGTAATCTCAAAAGTATCGAAAGCCTTTGGCAGAGATGCACAAATGCATGACAGTAGTTTTGGATGGCGCTTTGTTAACGGAAAGATGAAAGACCTATATGGTATAGATGGCATGGGAGTCACTGCGGAAAATCTTGTAGAAAAATATAGTATCAGCAGAGAAGATCAAGATGCCTTTGCAGCGTGGTCTCAACAAAAGGCAGCGAAGGCAAGAGCCAGTGGAAGACTCGCTAAAGAAATTATCGCTGTAGAAATTCCTCAGCGCAAAGCCGACCCTATCGTGTTTGCACAAGATGAATTTATCAGAGAAGGAACTACAAAAGAAATCTTGGCAAAATTAAGACCTGCGTTTAAAAAAGAAGGCGGATCTGTTACTGCAGGAAATGCATCAGGTTTAAATGATGGCGCAGCAGCTACTGTTGTTGCATCTTCAGATGCAGTACAAAAATATGGACTTAAGCCAATGGCAAGAATTGTGAGTTCAGCAGTAGTAGGTGTGGAGCCTAGAATTATGGGAATCGGCCCAGTACAAGCATCACTCAAAGCATTAACGAAAGCTGGCTTGAGCTTGGATGATATGGATGTTATTGAGATCAATGAAGCCTTTGCAGCGCAAGCATTGGCATGCACGAGAGAACTGGGATTGAAAGATAATGATCCAAGGGTAAATCCAAATGGAGGCGCAATTGCAATTGGACATCCACTAGGAATGACAGGCACAAGGCTGACGTATTCAGCGGCGTTGGAATTACAATTGACCCAAAAGAAATATGCCTTAGTAACAATGTGCGTAGGTGTAGGACAGGGTTATGCAGCAATTTTAGAAAATGTATAAAGACAAAATATGAACAAGCTCGGAAATTATGTTTTAGGAAATTGGATAGAAGGAGACGGCGATGGAGCAGCCTTATATAATTCAGTAAACGGAGAGGTGATTACGCATGCGACTACTAAGGGACTAGACTTTGGTGAAATACTTTCTTACGGAAGAAAGATGGGAAGTCCTGCCTTACGTAAAATGACGTTTCAGGAAAGAGGGATTATGATTAAGAAGCTTGCACTTTACCTAAACAAGAAAAAAGAATTGTTTTATCCTGTAAGTTATAAAACAGGAGCAACACGATCTGACAGTTGGATAGATATAGAAGGTGGATTTGGAAATTTGTTTGCGAACGCTTCCTTACGAAAAAACTACACGAGCCAAATCTTTCATGTAGACGGTGACCCCATTGATCTTTCTAGAGGAGGACCTTTTATGGGACATCACATCAGTGTACCTAAGCGAGGAGTTGCTGTACATATCAATGCATACAATTTTCCAGTTTGGGGCATGTTTGAGAAATGTGCAGTGAATTGGATGGCTGGTGTTGCAGCTGTGGTTAAACCAGCCACATCCACATCGTTCTTGACAGAAGCAGTCGTGCGTGAAGTTATTGCCAGCGGAATTTTGCCAGAAGGAGCATTGCAGCTAATATGCGGATCAGCAAGAACAATTCTTGACACAGTAGAATCTCAAGACGTAGTTACATTTACTGGATCTGCTGTAACTGGGAGATTACTTAAAGCACACCCAAGAATTATTTCTGAGGCGGTGCCATTTAACATGGAGGCAGATAGTTTGAATAGTACCGTACTAGGCCAAGATGCAATTCCAGGTACGGACGAGTTCAATTTGTTCGTAAAAGAAATTCGTAAAGAAATGACGACGAAGTGTGGCCAGAAATGTACGGCGATACGTAGAATATTTGTACCAGAAAATTTAGTGGAAGATGTGCAGATCGCTTTGGGCAAGGAACTTTCAAAAATAGGAATAGGTAACCCTGAATCTGAAGGTGTGCGAATGGGTGCACTTGCAAGTAAGGAACAAGTAACGGAAGTGACTGACCGCGTTAAAGAATTAGCCAAAACAGCAGAGATAGTGTACGGAGGTACAGATAAAATTGATCTTATAGATGCTGACTGGAAAAAAGGAGCATTCTTAAGTCCGGTTGTCTTGTTAGAGAAAAACCCGTATAAGAATTTAGGCGTACATGAAATTGAGGCATTTGGACCTGTAAGTACAATAATGCCGTATAAGAATTTAGATGAGGCTATAGAGCTTACGCAAATGGGCAAGGGTTCACTTGTTTGTTCAATAGCAACATTTGATAATAAAACTGCACGTGAGTTTGTAGTAGGAGCAGCAAGTCATCATGGAAGAATACTTGTAATAAACAGAGAGATGGCTAAACACAGTACCGGACATGGATCACCACTGCCTTCTCTAGTGCATGGAGGGCCAGGAAGAGCAGGTGGCGGAGAAGAGATGGGCGGCATGCGTGGTATAAATCATTATCTCCAAAGATGTGCTATCCAAGGTTCGCCAAATACTATTTCTGCAATTACAGGAATTTATCAGGCGGGATCAGCCTATAAAGAAACGGATAAGCATCCATTTAGATATCATTTTGAAGACATACAATCCGGCATGTCTATCCTCACGCATAAACGTACAATCACAGATTCTGATATTCAAAACTTTGCAAATTTATCTTGGGATGTGTTTTATGCACACACAGATGTAACTTCATTGGGAGGTAGTATTTTTGAAAAACGTGCAGCACATGGTTACTTTATTTTAGCAGCGGCGGCAGGTTTGTTTGTAAGTCCTGCTAAAGGGCCAGTTACTGCAAATTATGGTTTGGACGAATGTAGATTTCTAAAGCCCGTCTATCATAATGACACGATTCAGGTGCGTTTAACTTGTAAAGAAAAAATAGATAGAGATAGCAGAGGTAAGGAACATCCTTCTGGAGTGGTTAAATGGTATGTTGAAGTATTTGATCAAGAAAATGAGCTATGTGCAATCGCCACGATTCTGACGCTTGTACAAAAGAAAAGCCCGTTTATAGAATCAGATCTTGACACAGTGAAGTCTTACGTCAATGCACTGAATGAAAACACAATACCCAAATGGGGAAAGATGACTCCGCAGCATTTGCTGGAGCATCTAGAGTTCTTTATGCAAATGTCTATTGGTAAAATTCATACAGACATTGTCACTCCAGAAAAGCATTTGGAAAAGTACGAGGACTCTCTTTGGAACTATAAAGCAATGCCAAGGGACTTTAAACATCCTTTGTTTAAAGAAGATACAGTTGAGGATCTGCGCTACGCGAATTTTATGGAAGCAAGGACTGCATATTTTAAAGCTTTTGAAGAGTTCGAGCAATTCTTTAAAGATAACCCAGGGGTAAAAACACCAAATACAGTATTTGGAAACTTGGATAAATACCATTGGGATCTATTAAACAGAAAACATCTTACACATCATTTCACACAGTTTGGACTATTAGAAGCGAATGCCTAAAACAAAACATAAGATAAAGAAAGAGATTCTACTAAAGGCATTTCACAAGATGTGTTTGGCAAAGGAGATGACGGATTTTTATGAAGCAAATTTTAAGCATGTTTCTAAATATGTCCATGCAACTTCCAGAGGACATGAAGCAATACAATTAGCAGTAGGCATGCAACTCTTGCCGCAAGATCTTGCTTTCCCGTATTATAGAGATGACGCCTTGTTATTAGGAATAGGTATGCGTCCCTACGATCTCATGCTGCAGTTGTTAGCTAAAAAAGATGACCCTTTTTCTGGCGGACGTACTTACTATAGCCATCCCAGTTTGCGTGACGAGGATAAGACCAAGATTCCACATCAATCCTCCGCTACTGGCATGCAAGGCATCCCAGCAACTGGAGCGGCGCTCGGAATTCGCTATAAAGAATTATACGATCTGGAGAAGAGTACTGCAAAAGATGCACCTATTGTAATGTGTTCCTTTGGAGATGCTTCCATAACGGAAGGAGAAGTCTCTGAGGCATTTCAAATGGCATCATTAAAGAGCCTCCCAATATTATATCTAGTACAAGACAACGAATGGGATATCAGTGCAAGTGCAGATGAGATACGATCGCAAGATGCACATGAATATATGGACGGCTTCAAAGGAATAGAATCTGTAACAATAAACGGAAGTGATTTTCTTGAATGCTATTCAACAATCAAAAAAGCTATAGAGACTATACGCAAGGAGAGAAGACCTATTTTGGTACATGCCAAAGTACCCTTGTTGAATCACCATACATCTGGTGTTCGCATGGAATGGTATAGAGACGATCTTGAAGAAGATAAGCTGATGGATCCTTTTCCTATTTTCAGAGGACAGTTACGAGATCATAGAATAACAGAAAAAGACCTTCTTGCAATCGAGAAAAAAGCCAAGAAAGAAGTAGCTAAGGATTTTAAGAAAGCCAATGCCATGCCAGAGCCAGAAGCTGCTAGTATTTTTGAACATGAATTTGCGCCAACTGAGATTATTGAAGAACAAGGCACCCGCGTTCCAGCAGGTGCTGATGAGACTGTGATGGTAGATAGTGCCTTGCATGCTATAGAAGAACTTATGCGCAAACATCCAGAATGTTTGCTCTATGGTCAGGATGTTGGGATTAGACTTGGAGGTGTATTCAGGGAGGCAGCAACATTAGCAGAAAAATTTGGTAAAGAGCGCGTCTTCAATACACCTATTCAAGAAGCGTTTATTGTAGGGTCAACTGTAGGAATGTCAGCAGTAGGCTTGAAGCCTATTGTAGAAGTGCAGTTTGCAGATTATCTATGGCCAGGACTTAATCAACTTTTTACAGAGGTCAGTAGATCTTGCTATCTCTCCATGGGCAAGTGGCCAGTGAGTATGATCTTACGTGTGCCCATAGGTGCTTATGGTTCTGGAGGACCTTATCATAGTTCGAGCATTGAAACCGTAGTAAGTAATATACGTGGATTAAAAATTGCCTATCCTAGCACAGGAGCAGATTTCAAAGGATTGATGAAGGCAGCATATTACGATCCTAATCCAGTCGTCATGTTTGAGCACAAGGGTTTGTATTGGTCCAAAGTCCCTGGAACCAAGGGGGCAATGACTGTGGAACCGGATGAAGATTACATCCTACCTTTTGGGAAAGCGCGCATCGTGCAGATGTCTTCAGAAAAATGCAGAGACGCGGGACAGAGTCTTACGATTATCACCTATGGAATGGGTGTCTACTGGGCAAGCAATGCTGCAGAAAAGTTTAAAGGCCAAGTTGAGATTATTGATTTACGTACGCTCGCTCCGCTTGACAAAGAAACTGTATTCGAATCAGTGCAATTGAATGGGAGATGTATGGTCCTGACGGAAGAGCCTAGAGAAAAATCATTTGCGATGAGTTTAGCTGGGATGATACAAGAAGAGTGTTTTGAATATTTAGATGCGCCAGTGAAGACTGTCGGTTCAGAAAATCTTCCGGCGATTGGTTTGAATAGTGAGTTGGAGAAAGCGTTTTTGCCTTCTGCTGAGAAAGTGGAAAAGGTGATTAGAGAGTTGTTAGATTATTAGTTTTGATATTATTTTTAAGTTTGTTTGGGCATCCCGCCTCCGTGTGCTGCGCACACTCCAGCGGCGGGCAATCCAGGGGTTCCGTCCCGAACATTCGGGACCACCTTCGGTGCCCTTACTGTCCCTGATGCGGTCTCTTTGTTCCACTGAATTGTCAATGCATACAACAAGCTTCTCGTTCAGCTATTTTCTAGCAACAAGCAAGGTGGAGTAGGTCAGTCATGCAAACAGTCTTATTGTTCATTTCTCTATATTTTTACTACAAGGAGTGTAAAATAGCTCGCCATATTGTGTTTTAGAACCGCACCAGCCACCTTCATCTCATATTTTCTTATCTTGAATAACAAATTAAATATTATGCGGACATTCATTTCATTTATACTTTGTATTGCATTGTCATCTATCTATGCTCTCGGACAAACACCCATCCTTGTTGAAGATTACATTTTTGGGGAACAGGGTTCTGTAAATGATCGTATTTATAATTTTAATAATAGACTAGTGTACACAGGTACTTCTCAAAATGACGAGATTTCTATCTTGGAATATGATAAAGTATCTGATCAAATAAGTGTCAAACTAACAAACGAAGATGTTGAATTTGAAATCAACTATATCTTATCTAATTCTGAAGAAGTAGTTATCATCACTAGCGAAAACAATGTGAATAAAAATGCTTATTTGGTAAAAGAAAGTGACTTTTCTGACTTACAAAAAGTGTATAGCTCTGATGGTCCTAATTTGCGATTTTTTTTATATCGTGGGGATAAAAGGATTATTGTTGAAGAAAATGATGATGGTGTCAATATAACAACCAATTTGAAAGTGCTTTATCCTGATGGCAGTATTACTCAATTATTTATGGACCTACCTGGTCGCATTTTTGATTATCAATTTACAATAGTACAGGACCACTTTCTGATTAGTCCAGAAGTAGACCCTATTAAAGGTCAAAACATTGTAGCTTTTAACCTTACTACAAAAGCTGAAGTTCCTATAACTGACATCTTGCCAAGTTATCAGGATTGCGGATTACTTCAAAGAATGGGCAGTCGTAATGATAATATTATTTATTACGAATGTAATAATAGTACCTTTCTTTATGACATCAGTCGAGGAGAATATTTGAATACTAATAATCTATCTTATTCGTACGTATTTGATAAATCAGATGAAATTATTGTTATATACAATAGTGACGTCTATAAAATGGATAAGTTAACAGGCGATCTGACTTTGATGTTGGAAAATATGAGATCATTAAGGTCCAATGGTATCTCTTTTTTGGCTATGTTAGACAACGGAACTTCTTACGATTTAGCACTCTATAATTATGATAAGGACGAATTGTATAACTATCCTACCAATTTTTTAAGCGAATCTCTTGTTAGAGTTTCTGGATTTGCAGACGTACCCAGCGGATTGCATTTTATGATGTATTATCAAGATACTGGTGATGGTATAATAGCAAGAGTAAATTCAGAATCATATACTGAAATTGATAGTGTGTTTGGCTTAAGTACAATATCACGACCAGTTGCATATGACGAGGATGTTTACTTTACTCATCTTGATTCAGAGGTTGGGAACGAACTTTTTGTTTTAGATTATGAGTTTGTGAGTACCTATGATTTTAATCAAATTAAAACCATAAATGTATTTCCAAATCCGGCTTCAAACTATTTAATTATCCAACAACAAGAGAATCGATCACCGGCAAGGTCAAGAATTTTAAATCAAAATGGAAATACTGTTTTGAGTAATGCAACTGGTACATATTTAGATATATCAGCTTTATCAACCGGTGTCTATTTCTTGAAAACAACTTATGATAATGGGGAGTTTGGTGTAGCAAAGTTTGTAAAAAAATAGACAACTATAATTCTAATTTATTTTCATATATATCTTTGTTAGTCTGTTTGTGTTTAGTGTAGAATAAGCTTGGGCAATTCGTTAGACATGAAAATTAATTATAAATACAATCTTATCAATTACGTCTTAGTAATATTCGGGTAGGGGAGTTTATTCTAAAGTTAGTTACTGAATATGGAGTTGAGATAAGAAAGTATACTATGAACAGTAAACAGTTCAAAAAAAAAAACCCGTTAACATTGTCAACGGGCCTTCTAATCTTAAAATTTATATACTAGCTTATATCTTAGCGACATTAACTGCATTTAAACCTTTTTTGCCTTCCTCTGTATCATAAGAGACTTTGTCTCCTTCGTTGATTGTTGTTCCGTTTAATCCATTGACATGAACGAAAACATCTTTACCACCATCGTCTGGTGTGATGAATCCAAAACCTTTGTCTACGTTAAAAAACTTTACTGTACCATTATTCATTTAAAAAAAAATTATTGTATAAAGTAGCAAGATATAAGTATAATACCTTCACTACAATCACAATAACCGACATCTTTCGTATATAGTTGCATTTTTTTTAGCTTTTTTCATTTTTCTATAGATATACTCAATATTTAGATTATGTAAATCCATAAAATACTTTTGATATAACAGGTAGAAAAAACACTGAAAACCCAGTGACTTTGGTGTTTCAATACTATCAATGAACTATAATTTATAGAATTTTAAGTATGTCCAGATTTTTTATTTCTTTCCTATTGCTACTTAGCAGCGACAACTAAACCCAGATTGGGAAAGAGCATTTTAACGATAATTAAGTCTAACATCTAGTGTCAAACGTCTTTTTATTTAAAAAAATCACACATAACACTTGAATAAAAGCTAAAATGTTCATATATTCGCATTATGAAAGTATCCAAACGGAATTTTAGCAGTGAAAAGCTACATACAGTAGCTAAGATTTTTAAGACGATAGGGCATCCGGTGAAATTAGAAATCCTTGAAATTTTAGAAGCAGAGGAACCGTTAGATGTTACAACTATTTGCGAAAGGATAGGAGCGTCTTGCGAAATTAGTATGATGTCGCATCATCTTGCAAAAATGAAAGACAATGGAATTTTATTATCAGAAAAACGAGGCAAGCAAGTTTTCTACAGAATAGCCGAGAGACATATCCTTGGCTTATTTGATTGCGTGGATAGATGCTTGGGTGATTAAAATTTTTTTAACTAAATACTTGAACACTTTAACAAGTGTTGAAAAGATAAAATATGGAAATTCTTGGATTCGTGATGGCATTGGTGATAGGTCTTTCCCTTGGATTGATTGGCGGCGGCGGTTCCATTTTAGCTGTACCGGTGTTGACATATATGTTTTCATATGACGAAAAAGTATCCACGGCTTATTCATTATTCATAGTAGGAATAGCAGCACTTCTGGGAGGATTAAAACAGAATAAAAGCAGTAACGTAGACTGGAGAACCGCAGTAGTTTTTGGACTACCAGCTATGGTAGGCGTTTGGGCTATTAGACAGTTTTTAATTCCTGTACTTCCAGATGTGCTCTTTCCTCTTTTCGGATTTGATATAACGAGGCGTATGGGCATGTTAGGGCTCTTATCCATTATGATGTTGATGGCTTCCTATTCTATGATTACCGATAAGAAAAAAATGAAGGGAGTAGGAATAAGGAAATTTAATTACCCATTGATTATCACTGAGGGCATCTTAGTAGGGAGTTTTACAGGTTTTGTAGGTGCAGGTGGTGGCTTTTTGATTATACCTGCTCTTGTAGTTTTAGCAGACCTTGAAATAAAAAAAGCAATAGGTACTTCACTTATCATTATCGCAATGAAATCACTCATGGGTTTTTTCTTGGGAGATGCTATACAAATGCAAATTGATTGGAACTTCCTTCTTTTTTTTAGTGCAATCACGATTGTAGGAATGTTTATAGGGACTTACGTTGGAAAACACATTGACAGTAATAAAATAAAGAAAGGTTTTGGATACTTCATTTTGCTTATGGGCGTATTCATATTTATAATGGAATTTTTTATAAAACAAACTTAAAATGAAAATTGAACAAATTTATACGGGCTGCCTTTCTCAAGGTGCATACTTAATACAAAGTGATGGCGAAGCTGCCATTATAGATCCCTTGAGAGATGTGTCTCCATATGTAAAAAAGGCTGCAGAGAACAATCTGAAGATTACGCATATATTTGAAACACACTTTCATGCAGACTTTGTAAGCGGTCATATGACTCTTGCAGAAAAGACTGGTGCACCTATCGTATTTGGACCTAATGCCAACCCTAGTTTTGATGCACACATAGCGCAAGATGGAGAGGAATTCAAACTAGGGAAAATTACTATTAAAGCTTTGCACACGCCTGGTCATACCATGGAAAGTACAAGCTATCTCTTATTAGATGAAGAAGGAAAGGAGCATGCATTGTTTACAGGGGATACATTATTTCTGGGCGATGTGGGTAGACCAGATTTAGCACAAAAGGCAGCAGGCATAAGTATGGAAGATCTTGCAGGCTACGCATTTGACAGCTTAAGAAATAAAATTATGCCTTTGCCAGATCATGTCATCATTTATCCTGCTCATGGTGCTGGCTCATCATGTGGGAAAAATATGATGAAAGAAACTGTAGATACATTGGGGAATCAAAAAAAGATGAATTATGCATTGAGAGAGGATATGACGAAAGAAGAGTTTATAAAAGAAGTAACTCATGGACTTGCACCACCACCTGCATATTTCCCTATGAACGTAAAACTCAACAAAGAAGGATACCAAAGTATCGATACCGTTTTACAAAATGGATTAAAGCCATTGACCCCAAAAGAATTTGAACTTGTCGCAAATGAAACGGATGCGGTTATGCTAGATGTCAGAACAAAGTTTGATTTTGCAACAGGACATATCCCTCAAAGTATCTTTATTGGATTGGATGGAAGTTTTGCTCCATGGGTAGGGCAGCTGTTAGTAGATATAAACACTCCAATTCTTCTAATAAGTTCAAATGGTAGGGAAGAAGAAGCGCTTACGCGATTGTCAAGAGTAGGATTTGACAATATTATGGGTTACTTAGATGGAGGAATTGAAGCTTGGGAAGAATCAGGAAAAGAAATGGACAATGTGACTTCAATATCTGCTTCTGAATTGGAAATGAATTTTGACTTAGGCAAAAGTAAAATCTTCGATGTAAGAAGACAAAGTGAACATGTGTCAGAACATATTCTGAAATCTCATAATACACCTTTGAGTGAATTAAATAATCATATATCTTCATTTCCAGGCGAAGAAGATTTCTTTTTGCATTGTGTTAGTGGTTATAGATCTATGATTGCAGCCTCCATATTAAAAGCAAAAGGCTATCATAATCTGATTGATATCCAAGGAGGGTATAAAGCGATAAAAGAGACCAAGATTCCTAAGTCAGATTATGTATGTCCTTCAACCTTATAAAACAAAAACATGAACACAGAAGAATATAAAAATCATTGGGAAAATGTCTTTGAAAATAAAGACACTACAAAAGTCAGTTGGTATGAACACAAACCCAAAATGAGTCTTGAGCTAATAAGTGAATTTGCAAAAGATGCTTCCACTACAATAATTGATGTTGGAGCAGGGGACAGTAAGCTTCCAGATTGTCTGGCTGCATTAGGATATCAAAATCTTACTGTTTTAGATATATCGCAGCGATCCCTAAAAGCCACAAAGTCAAGATTAGGTGAAGCAGCAGAAAGTATTGAATGGGTAGAAAGCAATGTATTAGATTTCAAGTCCAAAGAAGTAATTGAGGTCTGGCATGATAGGGCAGTCTTCCATTTTATAACCAGTCCTGAAGATAAGCTCCTCTACAAAGAAGTAATTCTCAATACACTTGCTCCTAATGGCATATTGATCATTGCTGCATTTTCAAAACATGGTGGACCGCTGCAATGTAGTGGTCTAGAAGTGAGCCAGCAAGACGAAAAAAGCTTTTTAGATCTATTTCATCCAGAGTTTGAACTGCTAAGAAATTTTGAAAAGACGCATTTAACACCTTCAGGCAATAATCAAGTTTTTACCTGGGTAGTATTGAAAAGAAAACAACAATGATAGAATTCGTATCGCAAGCATGGCCATGGTATGTCTCTGGTCCTTTGATCGCAATGATTATGTTCCTCTTGCTTTGGGCAGGAGGTAACTTTGGAGTGAGCAGCAACTTAAGAACTCTCTGTGCAATAGGAGGAGCAGGAAGAAAGTCAAAGTTTTTTGATTTTAAATGGAAAGATCAGATTTGGAATTTGGTCTTTGTTATAGGTGCTATTATTGGCGGATTCATTGCAACGCATTCTCTAAGCAGTGGAGTTCCTTTACAAATAAGCCAAAACACAATTTCAGATTTATCAGATTTAAATATAGGCTTCCAAGGCGGATTAGTTCCAGAAGAGTTTTTTACCTGGAGCAGCCTTGCTAGCATCAGAGGATTTCTTGTCTTGATTGTAGGCGGCTTTTTAGTAGGCTTTGGCGCTCGGTGGGCAGGAGGCTGTACTTCAGGACATGCAATTAGCGGCTTGTCAAATCTGCAACTACCATCACTTATAGCCGTAATTGGGTTTTTCATAGGTGGTCTTATAATGACCTTTTTGTTTTTTCCAATCATCTTCAATTAAGATTCATGAAATATTTTAAATATCTATTCATAGGCATACTCTTTGGAATTATTATGACAAAATCCGAAGCCATTTCATGGTACAGAATTCAGGAAATGTTTCGGTTTCAATCTTTTCATATGTATGGAATTATTGCTTCAGCCCTGGGTATAGGTGTAGTGCTTACCCAATTCATTAAACGTATACAGCTAAAATCTTTAAATGGAGAAGTTATAGAGTTTAATCCGAAAGAAATGAGCATACCTCGCTATCTTTTAGGTGGAATTGTTTTTGGTCTTGGTTGGGCATTATCAGGCGCATGTCCTGGCCCTATGTTTACCTTAGTAGGGAATGGGTATTCTGTCATTCTTGTTGCGATTGGGAGTGCTATATTGGGAACCTTCGTTTATGGTTTGGTCCGAGACAGATTGCCGCATTGATGGTAGAGGTTTCATGGATTTGAGAGCTCCATAGGAGCGAAATATTTATAGCCCCATAGGAGCGACACATTTATAGCTCCATAGGAGCGACATATTCTTTAATTCTAGGACTTATTAAAACAATCCAAACACCTAGCATAGGAGTTAGGAGTAAGCACCAGAATAGAGATTGACCGTAACCTATCTTACGTTGCTTTCCTAAATATTCAGCTACCAGGTAAGTTCCTAAGCCGTATAAAATCCAAGCGATTATATTCATAATATAAATTTACAAGATTTTTTAGAAAGCTGACCGTAAGTTCTACGACTTGCAAAGTATTCTGGACAAAACATACAATTTACAATCCCAGTTGCTTGAAGTTTGCATCTTCAGACCAATATGTATAAAAAAAACAAGGCCCGCTAACAAGTTAGCGGGCCCTATATCTTTAAAATTTAAATGCTTGTATTATATCTTAGCGACATTTACTGCATTCAAACCTTTTTGTCCTTCTTCTGTATCAAATGAGACCTTGTCTCCTTCATAGATTGTTGTTCCGTTTAATCCATTGGAGTGAACGAAAACATCTTTCCCACCTTCATCAGGTGTAATGAATCCAAATCCTTTGTCTACGTTAAAAAACTTTACTGTACCGTTAATCATTATAAAAATAAATTATTGTTAAAAGTGGCCAGATATAAGTATAATATCCTTACCACACTTATACAAACGGACTAATATGGTATATAGTTTCAATTTTTCAATTTAATTTCATTTATTCTCTATTAAGGAGAGCATACTCATATATAGCGCATTTTTGAGGTTTGAAGTTTTTTGCATCATTGTCCTCATTTTGCTATCGTTGTATGAAGTTTGTAACTTCATAGCCATATCCAAGCCATAAGTCTCAAACTCCCTCGACTTATCGTTGTATAATTCGTTGTATGAAGTTTGTAACTTCATACCCATATCCAAGCCATAAGTCTCAAACCCCCTCGACATATCGTTGTATGAAGTTTGTAACTTCATGCCCATATCTCATCTCGCAGAATTCGAACCAGAATTCTTAGAATTAATTGAATTAAAATCTAACATCTAACGTCTCCCACCACCCAAACAGCCCCCAAAATTCCCTATCTTCACTCTATGGAAAAGATCCTCCCATACACAGCCAAAAACAAAATCCGTATCCTCACCGCAGGATCCCTTTTCGACGGACACGACGCCGCTATAAACATTATGCGCCGTATAATCCAACGCTCAGGAGCAGAAGTAATACACCTAGGACACAATAGACCCGTACACGAAATTGTAGACGCGGCAATACAAGAAGACGTGCAAGGGATCGCACTGACATCCTACCAAGGCGGACACAACGAATTTTTTAAATATGCTTACGATCTGCTCAAAGAAAAAAACTCCGAGCATATCAAAATATTTGGAGGAGGAGGAGGAACTATCTTGCCAACAGAGATAGCAGATTTGCAGGCGTATGGGATAACAAGAATATATTCTCCAGATGACGGAAGGTCGATGGGACTGCAGGGGATGATCAATGATTTGCTGGAGCAATGCGATTATCCAGTGGGCGCAAGTCTTAATGGCCAACTAAAAGCAGTATCGCCAAAAAACCATGCGGCGATAGCGAGGCTGATAACCGCATTG
>CALCMJ010000149.1 GCA_937967615.1 uncultured Saprospiraceae bacterium | reverse complement strand
CCTCAAGTAATTTTTGAATTCTGCAATGAAGAAGAGGAAATCCCAAACGACGCAAATGGGAATACGACTATAACGTTGTGTAGTTCAGATGGCTTAATTGCATTGGATCCACCTACGCCTAATTCTGGTGTTGATATATTTGAATGGACTTTAGATGGAAATTGTTGGATTGGAGAAATACCAGCAGGATCAACAACTCCAACAGGGTGTATTGACTATTTAATTTATTATGATGTGATTAATCCTGAATTGGCAACGAATTGCGTAGACTTCAGCATACAGCCAGCGGGTATAGTTTCTGATAATGCTTGCTCTGATCCAGCTGACGACCAGATTTCGGGTTGTTTTGACCCTTTTGTAGAATTGCCAGTTGAGTTACTAGATTTTACTGCTACAAAATTACATCATGAAATTTTATTGGAATGGTCCACAGCTACTGAGGTAAACAATGCTTACTTTGAAGTAGAACGTTCAGCTGATGGTTTAAGATTTGAAAGCATGGATGTTGTAAAGGGAGAAGGGAATAGCATCTCTTTAAAAGAATACACTTACATAGATTCATCCCCATTACTCGGAAAAAATTATTATCGTTTGAAACAAGTAGATTTTGATGGTTCGGCTGAATTTTCAGAGTTTGTTGCCGTGAATAATTTAAATAGAGTGCGTTTGAATTTGTATCCTAATCCTACAAGCAAAAATTTAAATCTAGACATTTCACTTGAAAATTATCAATGGCAAATCATTAGTACGAATGGGGCTATAATGAAAAATGGAACGCAAGAACTAACAAGTTTAGATCTAAGCGATTTTGCAGCAGGTATCTACTATTTTCAATTAGGAAATCTAGGAGACGATGCAATTCTATTTACAAAGCAATTTATAGTCACAAAATAATAGAAAGCGTACCCCTTACTTTTTAAGTAAAAGATATACTCAGATTGTGTTCGAGTTTGATTAAACCTACATTCTTAATGTACGTAGTTCACTTGAACAGAATGTGCATTATTCTCAGACACAGAATCTAATCCTGACTCAGAAACAACATTCACGGTAAATACATCAATACCATCCTTATTCGTCGGGTCATAAGTTCCTACAAAGCCAAATGCGCTAGTGCCATTTCCGGCAATAGGATTTGTAGACTTAAAAATATGGTAATCCGGATTTGTTGCATCATATGACCATGCCGCATTGTTTAATGCAAAGCCAGATAAACTGCTGAGTGCAGCATCATAGTTTAATCCCAAGTTTACAGATCTTGAAACACTCACTGTTATTTCTCCGCTTGTGCTTTCTCCTAAGAGTTCATTGATTTCAACAACAAAATTTGCATTGCTTACACCTGTAACGTTTGTCACATCTATATTTAAAATAGGAGTGAGGTCAGTGGGACCACCACAACTTGTTTGTTTAACGATGGTGAAGTAATCTTCTATTACACCGGTTTCTCTGAGGAATTTCACGTTCATGGTAGAGTCTGCAATTTCAAGAATGCAGGAACCGAGTTCTTCAACTGAGTAATACATTGCTTCATGGTCCAAAGGCTTGCCAGAAGATTTCTTTCCAGAACTTCCCGCCGTAATGTAAGTAGCTCCATTGCTACAGTCTAAGTTTTTCTCATACGCACCATCGCCATCTACTCTTCCATTTCCAGCGCCCGTATCTCCAACAGTATTTATAGCCGGATCAAAGGTGTCTGAAATGTCATAATGCCCATTGATGAAATAACTTCTCTCGTAGGAATGACTATGTCCACTAAGAACAAGATCTACCCCATAAGATTCCAGAAGCGGTAAAAAGTTTTCTCGCATTTGCACTAGCTGAGACTCCGTGTCAGAATTGTGAGATCCTTTTGTGTAAGGAGGATGATGCCAGTATGCCACAATCCATTCTTGCATTGTATTCTGAAGATCAGATTCTAGCCAATTGTACATAGTGCCTCCTACAGTTCTTGGGGACTCATACGAGTCTAGACAGATAAAATGCACGTTGCCATAATCAAAGGAATAATATGCTTCTGTTCCAGAAGCCATTCCTCCGCTCTCCCCATTTGTAGGAAAACTAAAGATGTCATAATAAGGACCTGTCTGCGTTTGTGAGTCAGCAGAATGGCCATCGTGATTTCCTAGGCAAGACCAGGCGATTGTATTTTTTAATTTGTCCTCGTACATATTTTCAAAAATGGCATACTGATATTGATCATCCGTTCCATCTGCGTATGCGTTGTCTCCAAGGAATAACATGACATCTGTATGGTTAGTCCCTATGTAATCATAGTAGGCATCACGCACATTTCTTTGATTGGCATTTGCTGTTCCGCAATCACCTAGAACCCACGCCTTAATTGTATCTGTTGCCGTCCCTATAACAGGGTGGGTCTTAAAATATTGTTCAGCATGTCCAGGCACTTGGACATTATCCAAGTCTCCTATTTGATAGTAATAGACTGTGTTCGCTGTAAGACCTGTAATTGTTACTTCATGTTCAGTAGTAAGAGTTGCATCTGAAGCAGAAAGATTTAAATTTGCTAAATCTGTTCCAAAATCCACTAAGCTACTTACTGCATCGTCTGTTCTCCATTTTACTGTTACGCTTGTCTCTGATGCTTTTTGAAGATAGGGACCTCTTGTGACTACCGCAGCGCCTGGAAGATTTCCGTCCAATTCAAAATTAAAACTAAGGTCAGAACTTCCTGCAGCTCTTTGGTGTACCTCTACAGCGATGACATTGTCTCCTATAACAAGATCATTTGCCCAATTTAAATTGGCTATTACATTATCACCAGAATTTGCAGAGGCAAACGTATTGTAAGTAATAATTCCCGTTGGCATATTTACTCTCCATATTTCTGTACCATTTAAATATACTACGGCACCATCATCATATAGCAGGGTCAAATTAATATCTGTATAAATACTTGGATCAGAAACATTAAAAACGTGTCTAAAATATCCTGTCAAGGTTGTATCGCCAATGACTGTGTTTTCGTCTCCGTCCCCATAGCCCAGTTGCGCGTTCCCATTTGCCCATGAGGCATCCATGTAATTTTCATTCTGCCAAGGCCCAGATGGTTCTTCACCAAGGTCATAATATTTCCAATCGCTATCAAATGGAATAATATTAACCTGTCCTTGCAGGCAGTGGCTACAAATAATTACGAGGAGAAGTGTTCTGCAAATGCGATAATAGTTTTGCATAGTAGGGTGTGATATATAATTAGGGAAGACTAGTTTCTCGTACAAATATAGCCAATGCCCATTAATTAAGATGTTAAAATTGCGGGTCTGGACAAAATGTCAGCTAGTATGCAAATTCTCCATATTAGAATGAAATTGCTTTTGTGTCGCTCCTACGGAGCTAAGGTTCGTATTGTAATTGTGATCCATAAGGATCTTGCTCCTCTGGAGCAATGGTAACGAACAATGTCGATTACGGACATAATATCATTGCACTCCGGATGAGCGGAAGATAATTAGCACTCCCTAGGAGTGCAATATCTATAACATGAATAATCGTAAAATAATACAAGCTCCGTAGGAGCGACACCCGAGGAACATTATTTTAGCTTACTCTGTAATCTCAGAATAAAGAATGGTCTCTCTATGCGTTACCTGTGCTATATGCCTGCCCTGACTTGAGGGTTCCAAGACAGTCCAATGTTTAACCATCTTAATTTCTACCTCTTCTCCCACTATCTGTTTTGAAAGTGTTTCAATATCTAAACCGCGTTCTTCTCCTCTGTTAATATAATACCTATTCGCATCACCTTGGATTTTAATAGTAATGTCATAGCATCCATCACAATTGCTGTAGACTTTTTCTACAACACCGTTTACCGGATAACAATTTTCTAATGTGGGTTTATTGATGGGTCTTATGCCTAATAAGACAGCGAGAGCGATTAATATGGAAGGTATTGCTGCAAATAGATATTTCAATGTCGTATGATTTTATGTATGGACGTTGCTCCGGAATTATAAATAATCTTTACAATATACATATCAGACGTTGATTGAATGTCTTTTATTGTTTTCTGTGTAGATGTTTTTACCAACTTTCCAGTCAGGTCAAACAACTGAATGCGTGCAATTTCTTCTTCGCTTTCTATTTGAATCTGACTAGAGAAGGGGTTGGGCCAGATTTGGGTATTGTTTTTTATTTGTGTTACTGAAGTGCTTACAATTTCCTCAAAAGACCAATCGCTGACCATAGGCAAATGATCAGAATTAAATCTTGTATCGTTTTGGTTTAGATTGTTTTGCGAAAGCTCTGCTTGGTCTAGATTTTCTGTACTTAAGACGAATGAATTTATTGGAAAAAGAGATGAGCTGGTATAGACAATGTAGTCCAGTCTTCCTGGGAAAAAGCTGCTGTTTTCTCCTGGCCATGTGTAGCTTGCTGGAATACCTGTTAAAAGAGGTTTGAGATCTGTCAATGGTCCCTTGCCCCAGTCAGGAATAAAGTCTGGGCCATAATTACTATTGTTGCTTATGTTTCCCGTGAGCAAACTTTCAATCTGTGATCTATCACCTACCAGATTGTAATCGCCTACAATTATAATAGGTGCTCCTTGAGTAAGCGGGTATTCAAATCCTTCTTGTGTTTCTCGTATAAATTGTAGAATTGCGTTAATCTCATTCTGACGCTCAAAATTATTTTCACAACAGGGTAAATGCACATTGATAAGTAATATTTCCTTTCCGTTTACATCTAGGACAAAGGCTGCGTTTCCATCTACCCAAGAATCATCTAATATGGGATATCTACTTAGGAGAACCAGATCAGCTCCTATTTTTTCATGGTACCATTGCTGGCCACCGGTAGATGGCAACATTTGCTCAATCAGCGCAGCAGTCTGCGCTGATGAATTGTCATATATTTCTTGAAACGCGATAATGTCTGCATCTATCGCTTGTAGTACACGTTCGTATGAATTGTATAAGTTATTTTCAAAGAGATCATCTCTAAGGACATTGTAATTTACAATACGCAGATCAGTATCCTCAGACTTACTAAATGTAAAAGAAGGGAGAGAAGAAAGAATAGAGTCATCAAAACTATACTCAAGCCCTGTAAAGTCATTTGGGATGATATCACCATCATAGATATCGTTTTCAAAAACAATATCAATCTTACCGTTCAGGTTTAATGCTTTTCCATCAATAGTATTTTCTCTTCTGATCGCAATCTCAAATTGTTTTGAACTTACGGTGGGCGCTGTAAGTAATCCAATATCTTGGTGAATGATGTTTACAAATCCAGGACTAAAATTTACGAAACCGCTTCTGTCGCCAAAATAGAAACTGAGTTCAGCTCCTATTCCGTTTGTTTGGTATCCTGAATTTGGGTTTTGGTCAGCATCAATATATAGAGAAAGGAAATTTCCTTCTTGAAGTAGAATTTCTTCGTCAAGGGAGAATTGGATAAATAAATAATTTTCATCGTTGCTTACTGAAATAGATTCAATGTCAAGTCCTGAGATATTGTCGTTTTCGTCTTCAAAACTTAGAGGTGCTGTATTCCAGTCATCAAACTCTTCGTCTATGATGATTTGTTGTCCATTTAAGTTTCCAAAGAGGCAGATGCCCAGAATTATCACTGTATATCGTATCACGTTCTGCATGGCTATAAAATTAAGTAAATTTTAGAGAGTAGTGACGACAATTGCTATGCGTACTGCATAAGGGATTGTAAGAATCCCGAGGCTAGCCGAGGGAGTCCCCTGCCTGCCTACGCATGTAGGCAGGCAGGGGACCGCAGCGAATGCGGAGTTCTGGAAAGCGCGGTCTTCTGAAGCTTTGCTGAAGAAGAGATGCCCAAGAAATACAAAGAAGATGCATCCAAAATATGAATGTTAAGATTTACATAAGCTTAACTTTTGCGAGGCTAGTATTCCGGAGTGTTCTAACAGAACATTAAGACTTGGGTTAATTCTCTTGTAAACATCACTTGTGTTGATACATATAATAAGAAACTAGAGTATTCTTATTAAGAAACCATATTACTAACCATCAAAACTTAGAGCTATGAAAAAGCACATCTACACACTAGCAGCAGCAACTTTACTTCTTGTGTCTTGTAAATCTGTCGATAAAATGGTGGAGCAGGGCAAATATGATGAGGCAATATTATTTGCTGCAGAAAAAATGCAAGGAGAAGAAAATAAGAAGACAAAGTATGTACAGGGACTGGAAGAGGCATTTGTGAAAGTAACGCGCAAAGACCTAGCGAGAATTCAATATTTAACAGACTTGGATAGAGAAGAAAACTGGAGTCGGATTTATTTTACATACGAGAAGATCCAAAAGCGACAGGAACGCATAAGACCATTTTTGCCATTAGTAAGTGAGGATGGATATCAGGCCGAATTCCAATTTGTAAAAGTGAATAAGCGTATGAAGGAAGCTGGCGATAAAGCGAGTGCATACTATTACAATGGTGCTCTTGAACTTATGGTAGAGGCGCGTAAGAAGGATAAGTTTGCAGCGAGGTCTGCGGTTCAGAAATTGGAAAAAATAGAATATTTCCGCTCTGACTATAGAGATAAGAAAGCACTATTAGATGAGGCATACTACTTAGGAACAACGCGTGTTCTTGTCAAGATGAAAAATGATGCTCTTGTAATTATTCCAAAGGCATTTGAACGAGAGGTGCTGGGCATAGGGGTGCGTGATTTGAATTCAAGATGGACGCAATATTTTCTTGAAGAAGCGCAGGGGGTTTCCATAGATGTGATCGCTGAGATGAGCATCCAGAACTTAGATGTCAGTCCGGACAGAGAATTTGTAAATTACTATACGGATTCCAAAGAAGTTACAGAATCTGTAGATCAGACAGATGCGTATGGGAACGTTCTTAAGGATACTTTGGGCAATGTCATAAAGGTATTTGTAAACAAAACTATCAATGCACATGTAACTGAGGTTAGGAGAACTAAGGAAGCAATTGTAAGAGGGCAGTTATTGTTTAGAGATAAGCTGACAAATGAACGATTGAATGCTAAGCCTATAACTGTGGAAGCAGTCTTCGATGAGTGGTATTGCACTTTCAACGGTGATAGGGAAGCCTTAAGTTCTAAGACTACAAGTAGATTAAAATCAAGCTACGGTGTAGGCTTTCCTTCAGACTTTGATCTTACGATGCAGGCTGCTGAAAACTTAAAATATGAAATGAAAAAGCAGTTAAAAAGACAGATTTTATAGTAAAAATAGATAGTTGTCACCCTTTTGTAATACTATGTAGTCTTCAAGTAGATAGCATATAGTTGATTAAAGAATGAGTAGTTAAGATATTTGATAAGTTAACATATGTATACCTACATATAGATTAACATAAAGATTTAAGGGTGTTTTAAAAAGAAAGGCCGATATGTGAGAAGTATCGGCTTTTCCATTTTTATGGTTTTGTCTTGTACTGTGTCTTTAGAAGTTGCGGGAACGTTTTAATCACCTTTTCTACTTTTGGTCTGCTTACATTTCTCACATAAGATTGGTTAGGGTTAAGCTCGTAGAAGTTTTGGTGATAGCCTTCAGCCACCCAAAATATATCATAACTCGCCACTTCAGTCACAATAGGGTCTTCAAATTTTTTGTTTTCTGTCAGATAGGCAATTTTCTGAGCTATTAATCTTTTTTGCTCTGCATCATGATAAAAGATAGCAGATCTGTACTGTGGTCCTCTGTCTGGTCCCTGTCTGTTCAGGGTAGTAGGGTCGTGTGCTACAAAAAAAACATCTAAGAGAGTTTCAAAGTCAATCTTTGATTTGTCATAATAAATCTGAATCGCCTCTGCATGTTTAAGTGTGCCTGTTCCAATTTCATTATACGTAGGATACGACTTAATACCACCAGAATAACCGCTAATGACATCTACTACTCCGTCAATTCTTTCGAACGCAGCTTCTGTACACCAAAAGCATCCTCCTGCGAATGTGGCAACGCCATAATCTGCATAGGTTTTTTGATCTACATATTTGTCAATTTGAATAACATCATGATCCAATTTCTCAAACCCACCGTTCAGATTTTTGGAAGAGTTCTGACTGCAAGCTGGTAAAATTAGTATTGCGAAGAAGAATATATATACGAAGGTTTTCATCATTGTTTTTCTAATTCTGCAGTACAATCAAAACTGATAATAAGTGATTCTATTCTAACCATTAAATTTATGGTAGTTGTATTAGCAAGTGTGCCTGTTCCACTTCCGGTTACTTCAATCATTATTCCTTCGTAGTCTACTGTCTCTGTTTGCGGTGTGATTGTGAACATGTCACCATTTACTTTAGCCGATCCAAAAATGTCAATTGGAAAGTCAGGTGCTTCCAGAATTACATTTTCAATATTATCAGGATCTGGCAGTATTTCCATGTTGACCGTGATCTCACTTAGGTCAATTCCTTCTAGTAAGCTATCAGGTAGGGTAGGGCAATCAAAAATGCCTTGCCATGTTCCTAAAAACTTATCTCTACTTAAAACATCACAATTGTCACCTTCATATCCTGGGTTACAAACGCAGTCACCTGTCGTGCAATTTCCGTTTACACAATCAGCACAAAGATTAATTTCACAGTTGGTTCCACTGAAACCTTCAGGGCAGTCACATCTCCCCTCATCACAAATTCCGCCATTGTTACAAACCACATCTCCACAAGGATCTGTACAACTATTAAAAGTGAACATTCCTAGGGCACCCGCAAAAAAGAAGAGAAAGACAAATTTTTTCATTTTGGTTACGATTTTATATAAAGGTAACGAATACAATCCTGTAATAATATATAGTCCTTAGTAATGTAGTGGATTATGTACTGAAAGACAAATTTTAAGGCGCTAAGGATATATTACCTAAAAAAAATATTTGTTATTAAATACATACAATAAATACCAAGAAAGCAATATAGATAGTGTTTTAACTTTGCATAAACTATTAATAATGAACTCTCTATGCAATCACACAGGTATATATGAGTTTTAACAGTTAGTAGAAAAACCATGAATAATACAAAATCAGCAAGCTTCAAACTGATCTTATCCTATTTCTTTTCAATAGTGATATTTGCAGTTCTTGTCGCGATCATATTCTTTGGATAATCAATTTTAGATTGTCTTCCAATTCTTATTAATACCTCCAAGATATTTGTAATAGGCATGTAATGTTTTGACCCCTTTGGTAAAGCTTACAGGTACGTTGCCTTTTTTCATATTTTCCTTGCTTATATAAAACATGATTTTCCAGTGCTGGTAGATGGTACTGTATTTTTTCCAGATGGGAATATTCCTATCGTAAATATGTGTAGGCTCAGATGCACTTCCATTCAATTCTAAAATGCAATAGTTTTCTCCCCGCTTGAGTTCTTCAATTTTATTGTACTTGATGTCAAACCTGCCATAGTAGGCATCCATATTTTTTACGATAGATTCTATGACAGAAGTTAGGGGCGCATCTATGAGATGATTGCCATTATAAAAAGCTGTTCCTCTAGAATGATTTCCTATAGGCTCTAATAAATATTTTTCATTTTTAGATAAGACCTTAGTCAGGACTTCAGGGTTTTTTAAAGCGATTTTATCGACTTGGTATTTGCCATGAAAGTTAGAAAGTAAGATCATCTCTACTGTGGACTTTCCATCTCCAGTTATGGATAAAAATTCTTTAAGGCAGACAGAAGAAATACCTATTTGTTTACTGCGTGGATCTTTATGAAAAAATATTCCTATTTCATTTGGAAGGTCAATGTACTCTTGTAGGATATAATCTAAAGTATTAGCCGCGAGATAGCTTTTTAAATCGTGCAAGGATTCTAATTTTTCTACCAGAAGTCCACGTTCGCCCTTATCTGGTTTTGCAATAATTGGAAATTCTAACTTATGCTCCTGCATAAGTTGTTCAAGATCTAAACTAGCGATAGCGTCTTTGTTTATAAATACTGAGGTAGGAATTTTATCCTGAGGTAGGGTATCTAGAATTTCTTTTTTAGAGGAATATACAAAGCCACTGTTTTCAAAGGCAGGATTGACATTTGTAAAAAAGAACAATTTCCTTGCGCGCATCCCAAAATAGAACATAAAAAATACCAAAGGAGAGTTTGCTAGCCACAGTGGCCAGAATTCCCAGTATCTTAATTTTCCAATAGCTTTTAGCATTTGTAAATTTTAATCTCCAAATGATATGCCTAAGGCACGAGCAGTGTCTATAAGGTAATGATTCTTGTCTACAAAGTTATAACTGCGCGTTGCCTCTTCTAAAGTTACGGTTTTCAATTGATTGTTTTTGAATGCAACCATTTTTCCGTACTCTTTATTTACAACCATATTAAATGCCTTTACGCCCATTGCTGAGGCGAGTATTCTGTCAAAAGCAACAGGCGTACCTCCGCGTTGGGTGTGACCCAGTACAGTTGTGCGCACTTGAGCGGGGCAATTCTTTTCTTCTAGAAGCGCACGTAAATAATTCCCTACACCTCCAAGCTTAATGTTTTCATCGCCATCCTTTGCATGCGTCCCTACGATCTGACCATTTGTAAGTTTGGCGCCTTCAGCGATTACAATATTTACAAAGCCTTTTCCTTTGTTATATCTTTTTTTGATGCGATTTAAAACTTTGTCTAGTTGGTAAGGTATCTCCGGGATAAGACAAATTTCTGCGCCTCCAGCTATTGCCGTGTGCAAGGCTATCCATCCTGCGTCTCGTCCCATGACTTCCATGATCATAACACGGTGATGACTTTCTGCGGTCGTAACCAGTTTGTCAAAACTGTCCGTCGCAATCTGTACAGCTGTTGTAAATCCAAAGGTCAGGTCAGTAGCACTGAGATCGTTATCAATTGTTTTTGGGACTCCTATAATATTGAGTCCAAGTTTAAAAAGTTTTTGCGATATTTTTTGGCTGCCATCTCCGCCTATGTTGATCATTGCTTCAAAACCTAAGTTTTGGATCTTCTTCACTAAATCACCAGAGATATCTTTCTTTTTAATTTTACCATTTTCTCCTTGTATTGGAAAACTAAAGGGGTTCCCTCTATTGGTAGTTTTAATTATTGTCCCACCCTTGACGTGGATACCGCCTACGCGTTTATTCAATTTGATAATTTCTGGAGGGTCTTTTATAACACCGTTAAATGCTTCTATGCTTCCATAGACATCCCATTCGCCTGTTCTTTTGGCTGCTTTTACGATGCCCCGTATAACTGCATTGAGCCCAGGGCAATCACCACCACCGGTGGCTACTAATAACTTTTTCTTCATTGTTCCTTTTTCTGGAGTTTGATAAACAATTCGTTTCCTGCACGAGGCGGAATAGAATTATATGATGTTTCCATTTTAAGGATATTAAATTTTTTTGAGAACAGGTCTATATACTCCTCTTTATTTCCACCATAAGGTGGATGATCGTCGTACAAAGGGATTTTAAACAATAATCCTACTAATAATCCTTCCTTTTTGAGTAAGAGGTGCATTTTTTCTACATAGGTATTTCGCAACTCAGGGAGAAGGGCGCAGAAGAATGTTTGTTCGATGATTATATCGTAATTCCCTGAGTGTATAAAAAAATCTTCGTTGTGTATGTGAGGTGTAGGAAAGCTAGGTACACGTATGCTAAAACTCTGTAAGACAGATTTTGAAATATCTACAATGTGAACGTTATTGTATCCTTTGTTATGGAGATATTCTGCTTCATATGCATTCCCGGCTCCTGGGATCAGGATTTTTAAGGATTTGTCTTTTATAGTATCAAAATAATGTGTGAGTGGGGTAGAGGGATGTCCAATGTCCCATCCAGTATCCTTGTTTTGATATTTCTTTTCCCAGTAGTCTGCTCCGTTATGCACTTTTATTTTTTTGGCAATTTACATTTTTCTGGGAAGGAGTGAATGGGTGGGGAGTTGAAGTTTTAGAAAATTGAGATTGGAATTAAGAACTTGAACGCAAGATGATTATATGTTTTGCATTAGCGATAAAGAGCTGGAACAATCTTTCATGTTCCAACTCTTTTTATTTGGCTACCACCATTTGCTTCAATTGATCAATTACAGCACTGCCTCCATTTACAGTGATCTCACCAATCTTTTCTGAAATTTTTTCCATGTACTCCATTTCTTTTAATTTCATAAGCATGGTGTTCTGCTCCATAAGTTTTGCTGTGTTAAGCAAACTTCTAGTGCTCGCAGTTTCCTCCTGACGCATGATCGTGTTTGCTTGCGCTTTCTTTTGTGCAATCAAAACCTGATTCATGATCTCTTTTACATCGCCTGGTAGAATTATGTCTTTAATTCCTCCTGCACCAATCTCTACACCTATCTCTGCGGCAGCTTCTTGCGCTTCTTTCATGATGTATGGTCCTATGGCATCTTTGCTTGCAATTAATTGATCTAATGTCAATGTACCTACATACGCACGTAAGGTCAATTGTAGAATAGTATAAAATTGCTTTTCAAAATCCTTAGTGTCCACCATCGCCTTTTGCAAATCACTCACCTGGTACTGTGCAGAAAAGTTGACACGTATACCAGCCTTGTCTTTGGTCAAAAGCTCTTGGCCAGAGAGTTCTAAATTCTGCAGACGCATATCTATTGATTTAACTGTTGCTATTTCTTCAGTTTTCCAATAGTAATACACACCTGGCTCCATAATTTTTACAAATTTCCCATCTATGTGCAAGAGACCTTTTTGATAAGACTCAATTGGGAAAACACGTAAATATTGCAAGATCTCTGGCTTCATCAAGATGTACTTAGGGATACTCGCTGGTACCTCTTGGGTAATCAATTCAAGTTTCTCTACAGTATACTGAATAGGAGATTTCCAATATCCAATCTTTCCTGTTTTCAGTACACGTGTGTACTTACCATCCTTGGTTTCAATGCCCAACATGTTATCTTCAATGTTGACCACTGTTAAATGATTTTTCAAAAGATCTGACTCTGCCATTAGAATCATTTCTGTTGTACAAATCGCGAATGGCAATGTGGTATTGTACATGCGTATGTTTTTCCCGAAACCTACCCAGTGTTTTCCTTCGGTCAAAACATTTACAAGTTTGCCACGCTTTAAAATTAATGCTACTTCATAAGCATTTACTGTAATACGTTTCATAATAATTTATTTAAAAGTGAATTAATACAATTTTATAAAAGAGCACATCGCCATAAACTCATCCAATGATGAACGGAACTTACTTTGAGTAAAAAGATCCAAGTCATTTGATGCGCGCTTGCTCTGCAGAAGCATACCCAAGGGTTTGCTTCTTTAAGAGCATTTGCGCATCAGCCAAGTTTTCTCTTAATACGGTATCCAGTAGGATACTGGTTATCATTGAATTATTGATCGTCTGCACGGCAGACGGTCAATGCGATTTTACAGTGATGCACTCAAGTTGACTGACATTTTAAGGAGTGTCATCTCCAACATAGATTAAGAGTCTATTGCTCTACCACTGAGCTATAATACCGTTAAGTATAAATGGGAATCGAACCCATGCGCATAGACAGATGTTCTAACCAGCTGAACTACCTTGGTAAACCAAGGGTGGGAATCGAACCCACGACCCTCTGTCGCAAATGGCAAAATTTATTTCTAGTATATCATTACCTATTGGATGATACTGTAGAGTTATACAGAAACTCTTACGCAAGAACTAAATTCTGATCCATTATTCTTTGCACCTAAATGCTATCTGTTTTTTTATATTTCAAATTTCTGGATTACTACTTCTAGTAATTGCTGTCATAAAATTAAATCACAACTACGCAATCATATTGCGTAAGTAATATTTTTATTTTATTTTTGAATAAAAGGGTGATTTCGAGACTCGAACTCTGTTCTCCTCTTTCACAGAGAGGTATTTTACCTGTTAAACTAAAATCACCGTAAAAGAGAAAATTTTACTTTTCTCTTAGTTGCCAGTTTTCATCATCGGCTTAAACGCTTTCATCTTTTTCTTCACTCTATTCAGATCTCTTTTGACCTGTACGAGTTTCTCTTCGTCTGTGATGAAAAGTTTGACTTTTTTCAATACTAGCTTGGCTTCAGGATATTCTCCCTTGTATTCATGGATCATTGCGATGAGTGCAAAAAGCGAGGACTGGTCCATGCCTTTTACTTTAAGACCTCTGTTGATGATCTTCTTAGCTCTGCAATATTCTGCCTCCCAAATTCTTAGCAGTCCATAGTGTTTATAGGTGTCGGGAAAATTTATATTCCCTTCTAAGGCCCTATAAAAATAGAATCCAGCTTGACCATAATCTTTCATATGGTACATATAGATTTGGCCCATCAAGCAATTTGCAGCAGCGTGATCATCTTGATACGATAATGCATATCCCAGATTCTCAATCGTACTCTCCATATTATATGGATAATAATCATTCGCCTTTAGATAGTATTGATCTGCGAGTGTAATGCTCATTTTTTAATGTTTAATAATTTTAAAAATTGAGATGAGCACTGCTGCAAATTGCTGTCAGCCTCTTCTCTTTTAATTCTTGTAATTCATTTCTGTGTTTTCTGTCATATGTAAATTTTTAAAAGTTAAATAATAGTACCCTACCTAGGATTCGAACCTAGACTCTTGGGATTTTAATTCCCATGCCTCTTCCAGTTGGGCTAGTAGGGTATTCGTACGGGGAGAGAGATTCGAACTCTCAACTCAAAAGAGTACGGTTTCTAAAACCGCTGTGTAAACCATTCCACCATCCCCGCATTTATATATTGTATGTACATGTTGTCTCGCTAGGATTCGAACCTAGACTACAAGAGTCAAATCCTTGTGTGCTACCAATTATACTACAAGACAATATTAAAAAGTACTCCGCATGGGTCTCGAACCCATATTACCTAATAGAAAGTCAGGTGTACTAACCAGTTATACGAACGGAGCTTTTATTCCTTTAGAACTAACACTTTTGTTAACTCTCTTTGTAAATAAGGCATTGCGTTTATTGGTCTATGCCTTTGTTGCAGTACTGACGAGATTCGAACTCGCAACCTTCCGAGAGACAGTCGGGTACTCTAGCCATTGAGTTACAGTACTATTATGTCCAAAAAAAAAGCATCTCTCTGGAACCAGAGAGATGCTTTTTAAAATCCTGTATGAAATAGTTCTTACATCATATAGAATATATATTCTCTGTTTCCAATTATCAAAACTTGGTCTATACATAGATCAGCTCCTGGTTCCAATGGAGTAACATGCAGCTGCCTTTGGAGGCTCAAAGCTTCTAATCTGTTTGTATGTGTATTTCTAAATGTCATATCTGTTTATTTTCTCTAATTGAGAACGCAAATGTATATTTTAAATTTATAAAAAACAAAATAAAAATATGATTTAATTAATTGATTATCAATTAGTTATGTGAATATAAGGCAATAGCTATTCTATGCCATTTTCGTAGCTAAATGTGAATTAATTCAATAGTCTGTCTCCCAATTGTTTATACTTCAATGTTGTTTTTATGTCCGTTTATTTATAGCGCATAGTTTGTTAAAAAATTAATCAAAAAAAAAAGCGTTCAAAATTATTTGAACGCTTTTTAGTCTATATTCTTAGTGATTTATTCTACTCAATAAATGACATGCATAGCTTGACAGCGTTCCTGAATACTCAGTTGCTCAAATCCTGTAAAATCTGGATTTGTCAATTTTTCTAATATTCTATGTATGATCACTTTTCTCATGATGATGCAAAGTTAACGTTTTCTTCGATTTCTCCAAGGCGCATCTATTTGCCAATCACCTGCCATTATACATCCATAGGGTAAAATCTTATCTACAACTTCGCCTAAACCAAATTCTTTCATTTGATCCTGAACGTTTTGAGCATTTTTATATGCAGAAGGAAGTTCAGAGATATCAATATGCCCTGAGTAGAATCTTGCATCTATTCCCTGCGTCTCTTCCATAAAGATCTCAGTAATAGTTCTACCCACATTTTTTCTGATATGGGCTGATCTACTAATATCTCTCCCAGCACCATGTGGAGCAAAACCAAGATTATTCTCAGTTGTCTCACCCTTCACCACAAGAATTGGTTCGCTCATGTTTAAAGGAACCAGTCTTAATCCATCTTTGGAATCAGGAACAAATTTATCATCTAATGGAGTTGCACCTTTAGCATGATAAAATTCGTCGCCATCTTTGAACACAAAGTTGTGTTCGTTCCAAAAACGATCATGCGGATCTATATGCAACTTCTCACAAGTGGCTTGATGAATCACTTCGTGATTTAATTTTGTCCACGCTCTCACAATCTGTAATGCCTCCCAATATTCTTTGCCTTGTCTGTGCGAGTATGGAATCCAGGCATTGTTTTTCAACGTTTTAGGAGAAATTTCTTTCCTGAAGTTCTCTGCAGTTTTCATCCCATTTTTATAAAGGTTTGCACCAAATCCTCTACTTCCATGATGCGTCACCATGATTGTCTCACCGGTTTCCTCAGATTGGCCTACATAAAGGAAATGATTTCCATCCCCCTGAGTTCCTAAATGCGTTTTTGCAAGATTGAGCGAACGTTTACTTTTTAAATAATAGTTTGACTTTATCTTATCCTCTAACTCTGTAGGGAAATCAAATAAATCTTCTCTACCGCCACCACCAAAGTGAGTAACGCCCTGCGCGCAGTCCAATACCTTCTTTGGGTCCACCATTCCAAATGAGGTCATCATAACAGAACAACAAACATCAGCACTGTGCATAGAAGGGTGGATAGCATCCTTGGTCACAACAATACCGCCTACTGGAATTTGTCCATTAGAACCTGTTGGACATGCATCAGGCATAACTGCACCATTTATTACTGTTGGTGTTTTCATGAGGCCTATCATATTATTCTTCACGGCAGCTACATTGGCCTCCTCTTCTTCATTCTCAGCGCGAATGTTGAGATGGTAGCTCACGGATTCATCATGGGGATCAATAATAGTAGGAGCAGCTTCATCTAAGAATGCTTTTAATTCATCGCCGGTCAACCTTTGGGCATTGGCTTTAATCAAAGTTTCCTTAAACCACTTGCCCTGACGATATCCCATTGCTATTAAATCTTTACCTGTTATTTTCATTTCTCTAAATTTTATTCAAAGATGAAATACAACTACGCAATTAATATGCGTAGTTTTATAAAATTATGTTTTTCATTAACGAATTACAATGGCCACAAATAAAAACGCCCTCATACGATACAGAACAATAGATAAGTGTCTCCAGAACAGATCGCGAAAATGGACACTCGATGATCTGATCCAATCTTGCTCTGATGCGCTGTATGAATATGAAGGTAAAGATAGTTATGTAAGTAAAAGAACTGTCCAGTTAGACATTCAGGTGATGCGCAGTGATAAGCTAGGGTATAATGCACCCATCATTGTTTATGGTAGAAAATACTATTCTTATGAAGACGAGAATTACAGTATTACTGATATTCCCATCACCAGTATAGATATGGAAATCTTAACTGAGTCTGTGGAAATGCTGAGTCAGTTTAAAGATTTTTCCTTGTTTTCTGAATTGAATGGAGTGATCCAAAAATTAGAAGACAAGATTCATAGAGAATCTAAATCACTCACACCAATAATCCATATGGAGAAAAACGAAGGTCTAAAAGGTCTTCAGCATTTGGATACCCTATACCAAGCGATTCTTAAACGCGTCGCATTAAAACTCAAATACAATTCATTCAAATCACGAAAACCAAATGAGTTTGTATTCCTTGGCTATATTCTTAAAGAATTTAATAATAGATGGTTTCTGGTTGGTAAGAAATTAGAAGGAAGGAATATTATGAATCTTGCACTGGATAGGATAGAGCAGATTGATTTTGATCTTAGCATCGAGTATGATATTGAAGGTTTTGATGCAGATAGCTACTATAAAAACACATTTGGAGCTACGGTGCTCGCTGATAAGCAATTAATTGAAATAGTCATGAACGTGGATAGGACAAACGCTCCATATGTCATAACAAAACCCATTCATACATCTCAAACTCTTTTGTCCAGAAATGAAGATGGAAGTATTACAATCTCATTATGTGTTCATCATAATTATGAGATAGAACGTTTGATACTGGGTTTTGGGCCTGGCATGACTATTTTGAAACCAACCCGGTTAAGAAGAAGGATAAAGTCTGAATTGAGAAAAGCCCTAGAGCAATATGAAGTATAAAATTATACTTCTTTTATTTTGCACTTGGAGGAATAGAAGGACGTACCTCAATTTTACTTGGAAGTGTACGTGCCGGCATGTGTAAGAGATCTGTTACCAGCCTAGCAATATCCTCAGGTTGTATTTTCCAAGCATCCTTTTCAGAAGGAGTGTGATTATTAAAATAGGTAGATACTGATCCAGGCATAATCGTAGTTACTTTTACGCCATATTTTCTAAGGTCCAACATGATCGCCTGCGAAAATCCTACTAAGCCAAACTTGCTTGCATTATAAGCTGCTCCTCTTTCAAAGAAATTGGTTCCAGCAAGACTTGCGATACTGATAATATAGCCTTTAGATACTTTTAATGCATCTACACATGATTTTACACTATTGAACACACCAGTTAAATTAATGTCTATCACATCATTCCATTGCTGTGCACTCAGTTCATCAATAGGGGCGAAGTGTCCCACACCGGCATTGGCGATTAAGACATCAATGCTTCCCCATTTTGAAAGTAATTCTTGCGCAAAGGCATGTTGTGCAGCATAATCTCTTACATCTACCAACTTACATATCACTTTGTCTTCTAGATTTGCCAGAGCAGATTGCGCTTGGTCAATACTTGCTTGACTACTTGCTGTAATACCTAAGTGATAGCCATCTTTTAAGAGTGCTTGTGCTACAGCTAAGCCAATACCTTTTGTTCCTCCAGTTACTAATGCTACTTTCATAATTTACTCAACAAGCATCATGCGTTTAAGTTCGGTAAAGGTCTTTGTTTTTAGTTCGTAAAAATAAACGCCTGCTATTCCTCCTAGATGTTTTGCGTCTATTTGCACAGAATGCGTTCCTTTAGTATAGTCTTCTTCATGGGAAAACAACATTCTTCCAGCGAGATCAAAAACACGTATAGTCGCTTTTTCGTCCCTTGGTAGACTAAATGTTATCTCAGTAGATTCGTTAAATGGATTTGGCTTGTTCTTTATTGAATAGACACGTACCAGTTCGTCAAGGACAAGGTTTAGAGAATTCACTTCAAGAGAATTTCCAAGGTATACTTCAGGAGAAATTAATTTATTCTCAATAGCTATTTCATCTTTAATTGCAAGAATGTTTAAACTAAAAAGGAGGTCTCCTTCAGAAACTGTGATCATTTCTTTGCTATCAAAGCTACATGCAATTCTATCTCTAGAGCTAGCAAAATGTTGTAAGCCTATTTGTAATGCAGCAGGGATCACTTCTTTTATATTAATTGCTCCTTTAAGAACAAACTGGAAACCATGCACATTGTCAAAATTACTTCCAGCTCTGAATTGTATTTGATTGTCTTCTAATGACAAATGTATATCAACAGGTTCTTCATTGCGATTTTCAGTTTCTAGGTTTGCTAAATTTGCTGTTACGGATTCATTGACGTCACCTACTTTAATTGCTATAAAGTCTTCATTAATAAAATTTTGATCCAGACCATATAGATTAATTTCTTGGACAAAAGGCCATGGACTGTCCGGGTTCATTATTGCCGCTTTTTCAGCAAAAACCCAACTGTCAGTTTGCGGTAATTCGGAATAAACACCCAGAACCAACTTCCGTAATTCCACAATATCAATCCCTGTAATTTTTTCATCAGCATTTATATCTGCTGCTATCATTTTATAAGGACTAGATAATTCTTGCAGACCCAAAATATGTTTCTGAATATATAAGATATCCAGTGTGCTTACTCCATTGAGATCATCGCCATCTTTTTCTGGAGTAATAGTATAGTTCATCCATTCAGGATTGTCATAGAACGAATAGATACCATCTGTGTTTGTTATCTCATCTTTTGGATAGTCAGGGTCGGTTGTCATCAAATGTACTTCTACATTTGGAACTCTGTCTCCAGTTTCTGTGGCAATATTTCCTGCAACAGTAGTGTTTAAACCAGCAACAACCATACATGCCTCTCCGCTGACTTGTAAAGTAGTTTCACAATAATCTGTATTGAATTTTTCATCCCATACAGAAATGGTGAATGTATTTTTTCCACACCAAGTAGTTCCTATTAGTTTTATCCCTGAAGATCCTGCCACAGGATCCCATCTTTGTATTGGATATCCATTTTCATATTGCGAACAAGGGACCTCAGTTCCTGTTTCGTCAAAGCAATGGATCTGATCTAGTTTATCTTCTACAGGAGGAACCTTATCAAATGTGTATAATAGATCTATCTTGTCTGTACAATTGTCAAAGGAGCCAATATTAAAATCTTCTGCCCAAATTACAGCAGTTGGCGTTGTGCCCTGCATGATAGCAATACTCAACGCGGCACAATATGGTGTGGGTGCTTTTTTGTCAGTAATTTCTACAACCTGTGTGCAACTTGAGAAATTACCACATCCATCATTGACCTTCCATTTCAAAATATGTCTTGCCCATTCTGCACTGACATCATTTTTATCAAGGTTTAGTACTTTATATTCTCCTGACAAACTAGGAGCAGTGTAGTCAGGGTCAGTAGGGTGTAGGTTTGAACTATAGGTTCTGTCAACAGTACCATCTCCCCAATAATCAACATCTACTTCCCATTTTAACCACTCACTAGAGCAATCTCCATTGTCAGTTGCTAATATGGATATAGCAGGGTTGCTTGCTAATTCGCAAGTAATTCCATTATTATTTAAATCCCAAAAATCATCTAGCCCAATGCAAGTGTCTTGGCAAGCGATTTCAGGAGCGCTTTCATCAGCTTTGTATAATACAAAGTTGCATGTATCCGCATTCCCAGTGCACCAGTCAAGGAATATCCATTCCTTGATTACTTTATAACACGCATCATCTTCCAGCCAAAACGTATCCAATGAAGAACTTATACCTACGAGGTCACAAGCACCTATTGTATAATTTGGTTCAGGAATATCATAGTTGTCACAATATACAGTGGCCTTATTTTCCATAGTTTCTGGATCAATAGGACACTCAAGTACAAATTGGTGAGAAGGCTCTACCGTTATTTTTTGTATGCAAGAATTTGTTGTACCATCTGCAGTCCATCTTCTCCATATAATTCCACCTCCACAATGTACTTCAGCATCATCCTCATAGCTTACGCCTAGATCTTCGCAGACACTATAAGCAATTGCTTCTCCAGTAATTGTCAAATCTGTTGGGTCTTCATCACAAAGAATTGTTATATCATCAGGACAGTCTACAAGTGGACCTAATTTGTCTTCTACTTTGACCCAGATCCATGCTTCATTGTAGTTGTCTAGCATTGCGCAATAGTCGTGATCATTTCCAGGATTATCTATAAAGTTTGAAGAACCAAAATATCCGTCCATGTTTGCATCATCCCACACACGTACCCAGACTTTTACAAGCCCATCTACAATTCCATCCCCATCGCCGTCTGCATTTAAATCTTCACAACAAAATTTTACAAATTGGCCACCATCAGGATCATTATTGTCATACCATGGATCGCATTGTACAGGTAGGATATCACTATACGTTGTATTGCCTTCTATATCGCATGCATCTGTGTGTCTTCTTATTTCCATGTGGATACCGCTACAGTTATCATAACTTCCTTGATCTACTGAGCTAGTAAATAATTTTCCTCCACCTATATCTTCTGGATCAAGTGGGTCATTAGACAGACTCACATTTATATATTCCAGTGCAACAATAACAGGAGGGGTAGCATCCACAAGATTTACCTCCACGTTTTGGATTGCCATGTTACCACAACAGTCTACACTCGCAATTCTAAAAGTCCACATTCCCTTAGGAACCTTAATAGCATGTTTCTTTGGTTTGTTTGAAATATTGAGGCCATCTTCATCCACAAGTATTCCTCCAGAGTCTGAACTTAGAATGTACCAGTCCAGATTAGGATCGCAATTGTCGCTTAAAATAGGGTCGTCAAACCAGATATCTCCAAAGCATGTATACACATCTGTGTAAAATGTTTGGAAAGTTTCAATCTCAATTTCAGGAGCTTCATTATCTAATATTTTAATGACTTGTGCATGCTCAAAAACTTCAGCCGTACACCAGTCAAGTTTTGTCCAAGTCCGTATAATCTTTTTAGTGCGTTTGCAATCGTCACCACAGGTAGGTATTTCAAGATCAGTATATGTGACTGAAATGCTGCAGTATAAGTTTTCAGGCATATTTCCTGAATGTAAATCTTCCCCATTCAGCGTAGGGTAGCCAGTGCTATCAGGATGCGTAATATTAGGAACATCAGCAAGAGTACAATCTATGATCGTATCCAAAGGCCAAACTATATCTGTAATAAAACTTCTGTCAATGTAGTATTCGCTTTCGCAGTTTACACTTCCTACAATTGTGCTATCGCCGTCAAGATATTGCACTGTCCAGTATTGTGTCACTATGTGCTCTCCACAAAGTGTTCCTGGATTAATTGCAAAATCATTTAAAAGTGCACGTGTAGGTCTGCAGTTGTCATATGTTGTAGGAATGCCTATTGTGCCATCAATTATATCTTGTATGTCTGTACATAGCTTTCTACAATCTGGGTCGTTCATCCATTCTTCTGGTGGGCAATCACATTCTATTTCAGGAATGGATTTATCTTCTAAGTTTATTTGCGTCCAGCATTTTACGTTTGTAATAGGATGTGTTATTTCTACGTAATAGGATGTCGCTTGATTATCTGCTGTCAGACGTACAGGATTTGAAACGATAGTTCCGCTGAGCGTCTTGATTACTATATTTTCTTCTGGAATACATCCGTAGTGGTCACCTTCTAAGACCATATCTGGAGTTACATATACTTCACAAAAACCATTGACGGAAATATTTACCTCGTCATTACAAGTGAGTGTAAGGACTGAGTCAATATTTGCGACGACCTCTACATTAAAATCACAAATCATCTCTACACCTGTATCATCAAAGTATCTGTAGGACTGCGCTGTAATTCCTATTGGAAATGCATCACCTGAGGTAAAACCAGACATATCTGTTTGTTCAAGTGTAGTTACTACACAGTCTACAGAAGAGGTGTCAATCAAGTATGAATAAATGGAACTGCATTGTCCAGGTGCGAGGAGAATTGTAGTATCTCCTGGGCAGTTTAGAGTAAGAACGCATTGAGCTTGTAAGCTACTATTTGTCAACAATAGAGCCATACAAAACGACAATGCCGTGTGTAAAGGTAACGGTCGTTTCATGTGTAATTTTTAAACCAAAAATTCGTTTTCGATCTGCTCTATGTAGAGGGAAATTCCAGCATATCTG
>CALCMJ010000148.1 GCA_937967615.1 uncultured Saprospiraceae bacterium | reverse complement strand
AGCGGAAAAGGATGGAGAAAAAGCGGAGAAGATGAAGCCGCTAACTTAGAATTTGCTTGGAAAAAAGACGAAAATGTGGATAGGTGGTAGTTAGTTAAATTAATAGTAAAAGAGGGAGTTGAATATTCAACTCCCTCTTTTAGTTAACGTCCCTTGTTGAGAATTACATTCTCAACAAGCGCGCAACACTCAAAATTGTACTTCCATTGGTAATTTTTACCAAATAGACTCCAGAAGGAATTTGTGCAATATCTATTTGACTTTCACTTTCTAAACAAATTTTTCTTAGGATACGTTTTCCCTGTAAGTCGTAGAGTTCTACAGTATATTTCTCAGGTGCTTTTTTTAAGAAACGGATATCTAGCGTGTTATCATCAGCAGGATTTGGATGAAGTATATATTCCAGACTCTCTCCTGAAAGCCGAGTACTTACCGTTTTGCTATTGCTTACTTTTCCATTTATATCTAGTTGTTCCAGCCTGTAGTAGTAATTAATATTCTGATATATAGTCTTATCCAAATAGGTATAGACCTGCTTTGTATTTGAAGTACCTGCTCCTTTTTCAAATGCAATTTTTTTGAAACTTCCAGTTTCTCCTTCTCTACGTAGTATATTGAAACCGTCATTGTTTAATTCACTGATGGTTTCCCAGTCAAGGATAATATTGTTCTTTTCTGCTTTTGCTGTAAAGTTTAATAATTCCACAGGTAATACAAATTCACAAATTATTTCTGCATTCCAACCTTGTTCAATGACGGATGCATCAGAAAAGAATTCAAACGTAAAGCAGTCACCAGCGTTAGCAGCTAATATTGAACCACTCCCTGGAGAGTCTGCCACTGTGGTTCCACAAAATTCTCCACCTATTTGAGGAGCACTAGTCGTAGAACCTGCATATAATTTCAGCCAATCCCAGCAACCACCGCCATCTTTTTCTTCAATATCAAACAAAGTAAAGTCAATTCTTAGTAACTCATTTGAATTATCTGGACATACAGTAATCACCTGTAATTGATTGTTTCCATAATTATCACATAGTCCTCCTGGATCATAAAATGATGTTCCACAAGTATTGTTGCATGCTGGACATGGTCCGCCACAGTCTATGCCTTCTTCACCTTGATTTTTAATCAAGTCTGAGCAGGTGGGTGCGACTATGCATGTATAGGCATCTGGCGAACCAAGACAAAACGTTGCATCTGATTTAAAGGGGAGTGTTGTTGCCCAATAATTAACTACTACAGATTGATCTTCTGTGAACATAACCATGCAGTCATCATTACTATAATCCATATAACTATAAAAGCTTGTCGGTGTCGCAGGGCAATCTTCAGGAATGTCTGCACAACTTGTAACCGTAGGACAGGGCCCTGAATTATTCTCTTGTTCTGGCGTGTCATTAATTGCAAAAGGACCTGGAGGATTTGCATCGTTATCAGTACAACCGCCACTTGTAAATACATGTGGAAGACCAAAGTAATGCCCTGCTTCATGAACGGCCACTCTTCCGTTATCAAAAGTAGATAATGTATTCATTGTGCCACCTGAACTACAAGAAATTCCGGGAGCTCCAAATACATCATGGCGAACGAAAAACCCATCTCCATTTGCTTGCCCAGGTAAAAAAGAAATTCCAGCGACACCTGGATCCACGCCTGCTGTGGTGGTATTACTTACATATATATTTAAATAGCCATCCCAAGGTGCTGATAAACTAGTCCATGTGTATTGACCAACTGTTATCGCCGGATCACCATTGGATAATTCTGAACAAAGTGGATGGTTTTGATTTGCAAGACAAAATTGTATGCAAGTCCCTTCTCCTGCAACGGGTGCATAAGAAAGAGGATAGGCAGAAGGACAGATGCTATTCAAAGTTGCTGTGTAATAGCTTAAGTCCGCATTACTTGCCGCAAAATCTTCATTCATTTTAGCGATTTGTGCTTCTGCTTGAGATAATAGACAAGCAGGATCATCACATGTGATGGGTGTGTTGTAATGAACGGCTACAGGGATTATAATCGAATTTGAAGAAGTACAACTTAATATGGAACGCGTATTTGCGTCCACTTTTTCTTGTTTAATTTGCTTAGTGTACCATTCAGCAAATTTATGATCGTTTTCTAAACGTTCCTGTAAAAAATCATCAGTTGCACAGCTATCTTGTGCAGATAGGCTTGAAGAAAGGCATACAATGAAAATTAGTATAAAGCTTGAGTAAACTTGACGCATAATATATCTTTTGGCATTCAGGGATAAGCGTGATCGATGCTTAATGATATAACATCAATTAATTTGCCAAAGTGCCTTAGATATTACGGAAAGCCTACATGTGTCTACTTTTTTCCATAAAATATGTACGATATTTTACAAAAATCAATTACTGAAGTAGTTTAATGTTTCTACATCAATATTGTTTGTACCATTTACCTCACCACCACTTGAAGCAGCAACCGTTGCTGTATATGGTGTTGATCCAGAAGTACCTTCAGGGTCATAGGTAGCCGCAAAGCCAAACGTGCTACTTGCATTCGCTGCAATTGCAGTATCTCTATTCCAAATATGAAATCCTGAGTTAGAACCGTCATATACCCATGCGCTATTCTCTACTGGTAAGCCCATTACATCCGTTAAAGTTTGATCATATGAAAAAACTAATCTAGGATCTTTAGGCATGATGATAGTTATTTGTCCGTTTGTTGGGGCACCGCCGTTTTCTTGGATTTTTATAGTCCAGACATTATTTGTAATACCATTTGAAGTTGATGGAAGTACTGTTGTAATTGGACTCAGATCTGGAATACCAGCTTCTGCACAAGAAATTGCAGCCTCCCATCCATCAGGAGTTACAGATCCATCTGAATCAAAATAAAATGTCAAACATCCACCTGGAACACTTGAAGAAACTTCTCCAGCTCCAGGAGCATCCGCTAAAGTTGTGCCACAGAATTGACCTCCTATCTGCGGTGCAGTTGTTGAGCTTCCATCATAAACTTCTAAGAAGTCATAACATGCATTTGCACCATTAGGCTCTACGTCAAAAGCACTAAATGTGACAGTTAATATTTCAGTAGGTGTGTCCGGACAAAATGTCCATGTTTGAATGGAGTTGTTTGCGTATGCACCCGTTGGTCCTCCTTCATCAAAATAAGGTAAATCACAGACAGAAGGACATGCGACACAATCTACACCTCCACAATCTACGTCTTGCTCATCTTTATCTTGAACTCCATTTTCACAAGCACTTGGCGGCACTGCACAGCTTATATCTCCATAAGCGCCACCGCATAAAGTTGCGTCATCTGTAAACGGAATATTGTTTGCATGCCAATTTAGAACAGCGGATTGATCAGCTGTAAAGATAACCATGCAAGCATCATCTGTATAATCCATAAAACTGAAAATACTCTGTGGATTAGTCCCACAATCTTCAGGTACATCAGCACAAGAGTTTATTGTAGGGCATCCAAAAAATGAACTTCCTTGTGGAGGAGTATCGTTAATTGCCAATGGTCCAGGAGGATTAGAATCTGGATCAGAATTACATGAACCAAACACGTGAGGGAGTCCTAGATAATGACCTGCCTCATGCGTAGCAGTTCTTCCTAAATTGTATGTTCCATTGTTATTCAAAGTTCCGCCTGAAGTACATGTGAAGCCTGGTCCACCGAATGCACTTGGAGTTACCCAAAAGCCATCACCATCACCAGAACCTGGTAACCACGCTACACCAAGACCTCCTTCACTACCATCTACAAATATGTTTAAATATCCTGCCCATTCCGGAGCATCAGAAGCCCACTCATATTGACCAACAGTTATAGCTGGGTCACCGTCCACTAATGCACTTGAAGCTGGGTGATTTTGTGTTGCCAAACAAAATTGTATACATGAACCTTCGCCCTGAATTGGAGCAGTTGCTAATGGATACGCAGTAGGGCAAGCAGCATTTATATCAGTATAATAGCTATAGTCAGCGTTAGCCGCTAAAAAATCCTCATTCATAACGACCAATTGTGCTTCAACTGCTTCTAATAAACAAACAGGATCTTCGCACGTAATTGGATCATTAAAATGTACTGCTACAGGAATTATTATAGTCTCAGCACAAACCATTGATCTGTGCTCAGGAGCTATTTTTTTAATAGCTTCTAAGTCTTTCAAGTAGCTTTGATATTTTGTATCATTTTTTAATGAGGCAACAAATTCGTCTGTTCCACATCTCTGGGCAGAAAGAGAAACACAAGTAAATATTGTAAGAAATGTAAGGGCGAGTAATTTAGACATAAGTATTTATTGATATATGTTTGAATATATTTAATTCTTGCTTTTTTGGGGACAATTACAGAGAAGTCTATAAGGAAAAACCAAGATAAAAAGATTTTAGTTCATCTTCTAGATTATTAGGTACTTCTTGGTTAAAATATCCCTCTTATGACAAGAAGGTATAAGCTTATGACGATATCTATACCTAAAAGTTACTTTTGATTCCATTCTAAAAGCTTAGCTTAAGTACTTTCCTACAATTGGCATTCTTCTTCCTACTCCAAACGCCTTTGTACTCACACGCAAAACAGGTGCTGTCTGATAGCGTTTAAACTCACTCATATTCACAAGACGTAATATGCGCTTTACTAAAGCTTCATCATAACCCATCGCAATAATTTCTTGTGGCCCTTTTCTTTTCTCAATA
>CALCMJ010000147.1 GCA_937967615.1 uncultured Saprospiraceae bacterium | reverse complement strand
CCCCATCTATCATAGATCTGCACATTGAGATCAAGAAGCTCTACCCCACTTTGTACTATAAATTCTTCATTCTGACCATCACCATTTGGTGAAAAGACATTGGGGACATACACTTCGTTTTGTTCATCATCAATTGTCTGGACAAGTTCAAATATTTGCGTGCGGCTTTCACATACAGTTGAAATCTCTAACTCATAGATTCCAGGTCTGTTCACTACCCTTGGCAGTGCCGTTTCTCCATCTTTCCAAGCATAGCTCATGTCACTATTCACATCAAGACTAGGTCCTATCGTAATTTCCTCCACAACACAATATTCAGCAAATTCATCTTCTAAATTTGGCAGGGCTCTATATTCTAGAATTTCAAGCAGCATTAATGTATCACAGACATCATTTCCAGCCAGTTGTATATCATATGTACCTTCTTCTGAATACTCTATTCCTCTGAATACAAATGACTCTCCTGGACATATCTTCTCTTGCATAAAATCTTGAGAAAGTTCAGTTGTAGTCACAGTAAGTTCTGCAATTAAAAATGGATTAGCTTGTACATTAAACTCTCCTTCCTCACAGTAGGATACGCCTTCATACTGAAAGCAATCGCCTTGACATAAATCTACTTCTAATTCGGTCAAACGAATCACGTTTATACGGAAGCTAGCTGAGCAATTCAGATCTGGCTCAAACGCCGTAAGAATATACTCTCCTTCTTCGCATACTTCAACATCTCTATCCGTAGACGTAAAACCTGATGGTCCATTCCATGCATAGGTGTAATTCGTCAAATCTACTCCTGTAGACTCCGCTTGCAAAGTAACACAGCTTTGTGTAGCGGTGATCATTTGCGGTGCTAGGATTATAAGATCAGGAATTTCTATAACTGTTAATGATATTTCATAAATAAGCGATGGGCTTGACTCCAAAATATAAAAACCAGATTCACAAAAATCCTGACCATCTACAGTAAGACAGTCTCCATCACATACTTCCCCATTAATCTGTTCTATGACCACAATGAGCTCTTGTACGACGACCGTAAATTGGTCCTCACAAAAACTGACTGGATCAAATGCCGTAAGGGTATAGCTTCCTGGTTCGCATACAGATGGATTAAGGTCCGACGATGAAAAATTATTAGGGCCTGTCCAACTGATATTAAGACTTGTAGGGAAATTACTTGATGCATATCCATTTAATTGAACACAAGGCATACTCGCAGTCAATGTCTCAGGACTATCAATATCCACTTCCACAAGGTTTATATCTTCATTAACATTTATGGATGTTGCTCCTGAGCAGCCATAGTCATTTGTGGCAAATACAAAATAAGTACCTGGCGTACAGATCCCACTTAAGGAAGATCCTTGAGCCCCATTTACCCCTGGTCCGTCCCATACAAAAGTAACTGATGGATCAGAAGAAAATGCTTGCAAAGAACCACATTCAATACAATTTATAGGAGTAGAACTCGCCCAAACATCTACAGGCATACAAGCGCAAGTAAAATCAAATGTAATAGATATAGCTGGACAATCAAACGAAGGAATATCTGGTATATTAAAGCTACTCCCGCTACTATGACCACCACATACTTGGCAACCTAGAGAATCCAGATATACGATTTCTGGATGTATTACTTCTAGAGTATCATAAATCCAATCTTCAGTCCATTGCATTTGAAAGCTGATGTAATCTTCCGGAATAATTGTATCCTGAGCTTCATTCCTTAATTCAAATATGGTAAGATCAATATCATCTGGACCATAATAATCCGCACCTGGTTCTATTATAAGTAAATATTCTGTTGAGAATAACGCAAAGTCAGTCGTGTCCATCATCCGTATGGTATCTTGGGGTAGTATGAGGTTCCAGTTACCTCCTAAGTGTACCGGAAACAGAAGTTCTGTTGTATCGTATCTGATTGAATCAATACAATCCTCACCTACGGTAAAACAAGAATTATCCACGAAGGAACAATCTGATAAATTTGCAAGTATATCTCCTAAGCCCAATGAGTCTAGAAATTCTAGAAAATCATTGTCTAATACTTCTCCAGTTTCTGTATCTACGACTATAAAGCTGTCTTGTTCGCCTGACCAGCAACTTGAAAAAGTAGAGCCTGCGGAAACAGATAATATCTCTACTTCTAATGGTAAACAAGGATCATTTGGATTTTGTGTAACAACAGGATTGTATAGCGTTGAACTACATTCTCCAGTTCCACAAATTTCCCAAACAGGCATAGGTGGGTCTTCACCACCTATACTTAATGTATTTATACATTCTCCGCTACCCCCTGAATGGCAATTATAAGGGGCATATTCTAGTTCATTATTAAAGCTTACTGTTTGAGAGCTGAAACTTGGATCATCCACATATACTGTAAAAGCCTCTGTATTAGTACATTCCCCAGGTATTTCTACAGTATAGAAAAGTTCATAAATTCCGCAGCTAGCAAAATTAAATTGGCAAAAACCATTATTAAGATTTATGATACTTACTTGTAGTTCTTCACCACTCATATTTGCATCGCAATCAAATGACCAAACCCCGCCCTCTGGCTGAATTAGAAACTGTTGAGAAAATCCACAAATGAAAGTGTCCTGTGGAAGGGTGATATCACAATCTTGTGCACTTAGCGCAAATGGGAGAATCATGCATAAACAATTAATTAGATATTTCATGTTTGACTAAGTTGGTACAATTCTTAGAGCACGTTTAAATAGAAAACGTTGCATGAGCTATCTATCAAATTTGTTAAAAGTCAATAGAATTGAATAAGGCAGATATGGAACTCTGGCTAATTTTCAATGATTAATAAGAAATTACATATTAAAACGCAAAGATACTTATGGCTTTACTGCAATAACCTCAACCATCTGCGGAGTATAAATACACGCACCCTCTGTATAGGCAAGTTCATCTAGTTCTGCTAGGGCGCGATCGCAAATTTCTTTATCCAAAACTCCATCTTCGACTAGCTTTGGAAAAAATATACGGAAAAAGCTATCTGGCCATTCCCAATTGAGATCATCTGGAACACCAATTTTAGCCATCGGTCTTGTGCTAATAACTTCTAATCCTGCTTCATAAAACATGGCTGGCAGACGGCGACCTATATCAATCATACCAGGAGGACTTCTAAACATCTCCAGAATTGTTTTAATCGCCTTTGCCAAATTCTCTTTGTGAGGTTCAGTTTGCAATGTAGACCAATCAAAATATTCGTGGGCAACAAACACACCACCAGAAATCATTGCATCTGCAATCTTCTCAATTATTTCTTGTGGATTATCAATCCAACACAAGGCCCATCTACTAAAGACACCGTCAAGTTGTGATTTAATTTCCATGCCATCGAAATCGTTGTTTATCACATCTATATTCAATCCCTGTAGTTCTGCTTGATGCTTGAGATAGTCAATGTAGATCTTTGATTTATCCACAGATATAACCTTTCCCATTTTTCCTACTATGTAAGCCAATTCTGTGCTACAAAATCCAGGACCTGAGCCAAGATCTAGAATTGTTTGGCCTGGACCAAATTCGGCTATTTTCCACCCCTGTCTAGCTTCACTAGACCATACTTGGTGCTGTAGACCCAATCTGTGCATTTCTTCTTTGTCCGTTCCTAGTATATATGCATTCTCTTCTTTTGCCATAATCTTTGGATTCGCTTATATAATTAAAGTGAATGTATAAAAATCATATTTGCTATTATTCTATTTACAGTGAATTTAATACATTAGGACAAAATAATCTAGACATGAATTTTTCAAATAATATTTCTGAGCAAAATTTAAGTTGGGCAACACTATTATTGCGACTTGTTTCAGGTGGTTTTATGCTTACGCATGGAATACCTAAACTTATGAAGATCATTAATGGAGATATGGGTTTTGCTGACCCCATAGGTTTAGGACCCACATTTTCTCTTATACTTACAGTATTTGCAGAATTTATTTGCGCTCTTTTTATCCTTGTTGGCTTTAAAACGAAATGGGCTAGTATCCCTTTGATGGTAACAATGCTTGTCGCTGCCTTCATTGTACATCTTGATGATCCATTTCCTAAAAAAGAGTTTCCATTGTTGTATCTAGCAATATATGCTGCGCTTTTCTTATTGGGAAGCGGCAAGTTCTCTATAGATGGAGTAATGAATAAAAGAGTGTAACAAAAAATGCTGACGTAGGTCAGCATTTTCATGATTAGCTAGAGTCTCATTCGTCATGATAAAGAATGAGTTTGGAAGTTGTTCTAGCTCTGTATCGTAAGATAAAAGAGTTCAATGTCTATATTCAAATATTGTAATCGTTGATGCGTTTGGAAGTTGTTTAATTACTCTTCAACAATTACTGGAATACATTTTAAATTCGACATGATCAGGATTATTCTACTTACATTCTTATTAACAATCCAAAGATGAACAGATTGTGTGATAATTGCTCTAGAGCTAGGAGTATCGTATGGTTTGGTCGGATTAAAGGTTAGAATTGAGATTCATCGGTTTTAGCGAATTTTAGATTTGCATTAGAGATTGCGTACAACCTGCTCTAAAAACTCTTCCTTCCGCCTTCTAGATACAGGCACATTGGAATTATCTACCATTCGCACAGTACCTTCTTTTAAATATTTCTTGATATGCGTAACATTAATAAGATGTGATTTGTGGCAGGCAAAAAAATTAAACTTCTCAAGCATGTCTTTATATACTCCAATATTGTATGAACTCACAATTTCAGAACCATTCTTTAGAAATATCTTCGTGTACTTCTGCCAGCCTTCACATCTTATAATGTCATTCACTTCAACAAAATCATAAGACTTAGTTCCGGGAATTGCAATTTTTGCCTGCTTGTCTTCTATGTGATTTAGGTTATGCTTTAATAGGTCATAATGTTCTAAAATTCCTTTTTCGCCTATTTTCTTTTCTGCCTTTTTGACGGCATTTACAAGATCAGAGGTACGCACTGGCTTCAGTAGATAATCTACGGCGCTTAATTTTAATGCGTCTAAAGCGTATTCGTCAAATCCAGTTACAAAGATCACTTCAAACTCTACTTTTTCAAATTTATTAAGTAAATCAAAACCTGATTCCTCTGGCATAGAGATATCCAGAAATACTAAATCTGGTTTATGCTGTAAAATTTTCTCATATCCTTCTGAAGCATTCTCGGCAGAATCTACTAAGTCTATACTTGGGCAAAAATCAGCCAACTTAATAGATAATACCTTCCTTAATTTTGGTTCGTCGTCTATAATTATTGTCCTCAAAGCCATTTTATTATATTTATTGTACTTCCTCTAGATCTAATACGACCTCAGTCCCAGCTGGTCTATTACCATCATACCTGTCCAAAATCTGAAGATCAATTTTTAGAATATTGGAAGAATTAATTGTAGATATTCTTTCATTCACTATCTCCATGCCTCTAGACTTATGCTTTTTCAAACGCGTATGTGCAGACGCTTCCCTACCTATTCCATTATCGATGACATGGCACCGAATCTTTTTTGCATTTATTTTTTCAAAATGAATAGAAAGGAGTCCCTTTTTGTCTTTTAGATTTACTATACCGTGATTAATTGCATTTTCTATAAAGGGCTGTATCATCATTGGAGGAATCATACTTTCTAAGTCAATGTTGTCATCTATTATAAACTTATAATCAAACCTGTCTTCAAATCTCACCTGCTCTAAACCCACATATATTTTCAGCATATCTAGCTCCTCTCGAAGGGAGATATATCTGGACTTGGAAGATTCTAGAATGGACCGTATCAGCTTCGCAAAATCAGAAAGATATTCATCTGCTTTATCTGTCTCATTTGTTTGAATAAAATACTGTATTGCCCCCAGGGCATTGAATATAAAATGCGGATTCATCTGAGACTGTAAAGAAGAGAGTTGCATTTCAGAAATCCTACGATTCAATTTTGTTTTTTCTTGCTCTTTCCTTCTATTACGTTCAATAAAATATCTGGAAACTAAAAATGACAAGCCCAATATTGCAAGAGCAAATAATATGTAATTTATAAAAGGACTGTAATCTCTTGAATTATCAATTTTCAACTCTCTAAAGTCCAAATAGTCATTACTAGAAATCTTTACACTAAATGCGTCAGCAGGAAGATTAGAAAGTTCTATCCTATCATCAAAGATGTTTTTTTTGATGGATGAGTCCGTATCAATATCTAAACTGTATAATGGGTTTCCAAACATTTCCTTCCTATAATTAGGAAACTTAAAATAAAGTTCAATGGAGTTTTTATAACCTTGTAGATTAAAGTTTGTATCCTGTCCATTAATTATTTCCGACTTACTATCGGTTTTTGCGATAAACTCATCAATGAACACACCCTTGGAATCTTTCATCTGCAATGCTCTCTGCGGATTAATTTTTGTAATACCATTTAATGAGCCAAAGTAAAGATGTCCATTATTATCCTTGGTTACAGCTCGTGTATTAAATTCCTTGTCCGAAAGGCCATCTTCCAAATAAAAGTTTTTTATTAGATTAAATGCAGAGTCTAATACATTTAACCCATTAAAAGTGCCTACCCAATAATTTGCTTGATCATCTTGAATGATACTTATTACATTATCATTACTCAACCCATTGGACATGTCAATTCGCTTGATAATATCATAGCTATCATCTAGAATAAACAAGCCACCTCCAAGCGTCCCAAGTAATATTTTATTGCCAAATTTATTAATAGTCCTAATGTGGTCATAATCTAAAAAATGAGAATCTGAGACTGCATTTCTATTGAGTAGTTTTATCTGACTAAAATTCTTATCTACAACAACAAGTCCCCGCTCTGTACCCAATAAAAAACACTGCTTAGTTTTATCAAACAATAAGGCTCTAATATTTTTATTCATCAAATCTTCCCTCTGCACTAAAGGAGTGAATACCTTTGTTCTCAAATTATAATTCCCAAAGACTCCAGACTTATCAAGGTAGCCACCTGCGAGATAGACACTCGTATCATTAGAGGGTACTACATCGAAAACCTTAAAGGGTATTCTAAATATTTGCACTGAATCTTCATCTACTTGATATTTGTAGAGATGACTCCTATCTTGGTCTGAAAAATATGTACAAGTATATATCGAATTCTCAGATACATCGATGCTCAGTGTTTGATTATTATAAAAATACCCCCTGTCGTAGTAAGCCTTCACAGGAGTGCTAATGCGTTCCAATGAATCAATAACAAAATATTCATAAGACTCTTTTGCTGCATGCACTTGGCCATTCCTATCTACAGCAAGGCCTGTAATGATGTTACCAAATTGTCCCTTTGCAATATTATCCATTTTTAAAAGCGTTCTAAAGACCTTTTCTTCCATTTTCACTGAATACAAGCCTTTATAAGTGGCCAATAATAAATCAGCGTGAAAATTATCTGAATAGACATCCGCAACAAATGGACTTACATCAAGGAGTGTATTAAATTCCTTCAGTTCCTCTCTTCCCTTATCTATGAGATAATACGTTTCTATATGTCTTATTGTAGAGGTGCATCCAGCTAGGATGTTCCCCAATTTGTCTTCCTTAATAAATGTACATGAGTAAATTGGATTCAGTCCTGAGAACAATTCTGCAAACCCCTTTCCATCCCAAGTATATACCTTATCCTTTGAGAACAAAAAGATCTCATCAAGAGAGCTTTTAAACAGCTTGCCCTGTATATCTGGATGCGACCAAATTTGGTCATTCTTATTATAAACGCTATGCCGCCCATTCTCCCATTCAATAAAAATTAGATCATTCTTGTGTACAATATTTTCAATTGATGCATCATCAGAGTCTTCTAAATTGAAATTGAATAGAAAACGATATTTAGCATCATATACTGAAATTAAATCCTTTTGCTCAGATGAAATTGCATAGATATAAGTATTATCAATTATATAGGAGGATGCATGGGGATTGAACTGTTCTTTAATAATATCTGTTGCACCAGCTTTGATTCTATACAGGAATTTTTGTCTACCCTTAAAAATCAAATAAATACTATTTCCAATAGTTTTTAATTGTTTTAATTCATCAATTCCTAGTCTGTCTTTTTTTATTTGACCTAAGTCTATATCTACAAAATTCTGCCCATCAAATTGTTGAAGATGATTTGAAGTTGCTAGATAGAAAAACCCATACCCATCACGCACTACTTTTAATACTCCTTCTTCTTGCAATCCATCTTCTAGATCAAAGTACTTAACATCACTTATGTGTTGCCCTTGAACAGACAAAGCCAAAAAGAAAATGAAACAGAATTCTAGGAAAAATCTCAAAAACAGTCTTATTTATTTCATCAATAATATAGAAAAAACATGCTTATTATCATGAATGATAAGACCATCGGTCATAATACCGCATTAACGGTTATTTTTAGATAGCCAGCCTCTGACATAACTATCTTTAATAAACCAGGCACCCTCGCTGTTGCGCAGACCGTATTTCATTCTACTAGGATTGTTAGCTCCTGGATTTTGCTGCACGATCTCAATAAAGTCTTTGCCTACATAAGATACTATTGCAATATGTCCAAATTGATTAAAGGATGTGGGACCAAAAACAAGAATATCCGTTTCTCTGGGTTTAGACATATTACCGTTCTTATACTGGTAGAGTCCTCGTTTCTTATTAAATGCGCCATCAGGCACCGTATAGTCATAGAAATCTTTTGCATGGCCATAGGAATCTGGCATCTTGTGATTAAAATGCTCGTAATAAAACCGTTTTACAAATTCTACACATTGATATCTGAGTCCTAGATTATATCCATCAGAACTTACATTCCTTCCTTTCACATTTGATACACTTCCATTATAGTAGACAGCTACTCCTTTGTAGGTGTCTATGACTTTACCGTATGAATTTTCAGTCTTGTAGTCACTCGATCTTTTCTTTGTCGTACTTTTCACTCCTCCTCCTTTTTCATCCTTAAGGCTAAACTTCTTAAAAGAAATTTCTGGAATAGTAATATCTGGAAGAAATTCATTTAGACCCATCGCACAGAGTGCAGAAAAAGCGATAATACCTGTGATGATGAATGCTTGTACCTTCGATCTTGTCATTAATCTTTAATTAAATTTTAACTCTCTTTGAAATAACAATACTGGAAGGTCTTTCTTGATTACAATATAATTTGCGATCGCAAATTTACTTGTTTTAAAATCTATTCTAACATAACCCTGTTCTCCAACACAAAATTGTGCATCTTTTTCTAAAGCACATCCCGTTTTCAGTGAACCTGCACCACTTACTATAAAATAGTGGCCCTCTTTTTCTATATGTTGCAAATTATGCTCATGTCCTGAAACAATAAGAGCTGGTGCATATGGTGATATCGATTCTAGGACGCTTTGTACTAGATATTTATTCATGCTATTTTTTGTGTCTTGGACAGTGATGTAGGGCCGCATTCTAGTATAGATATATCCTGTGATTGGCAATGGGAATAAGAGGTTCTTTTGCAATGCACTTAAAGGGAAAATTTGTTTCTTCAAATCATAAAATCCACCATGTTCTCCATAGGTAAAGGGGGGATGATGCATTGCGAGTACAATTGTTTCATTTTTAATCTCCACTAGCTGGGATGCTAAATATGATTTAAATTCTTCCCGTGTTTGGCAAGGGCAATGATCAAAATTATTTCTTTCAACAGACTCCAAAAACCATTGTGAGTCAAAAACGACGGTTTTAATTCCTGGCGCAAGCTCTACAATTACAGGCCCACTGCAACCTGATTCTGGAAGAAAATATTTTCCTTTTACATTTTCTTCAATAATAGGTCTTGCTGATAAAACAGAATCAATATACTCTTCTTGCCTTGCGAGCCCCTCAGGTCCATACTGATACCAATCATGATTTCCCGGAACAAATATGATTCTTCCAGGAAAACTCTTTAGAATATCTAATTGTACTTGTAAACGATAAATACTTAGATCATAAGTCTCAGATCCTTTAGGTGGTACTCCCACAGGGTATAGGTTATCTCCTAGAAACAAAATGGATGATTTTTGTTTTCCTGCAAGCTCTACTTTCAGATGCCTAAGTAGATCAGTGTTTTCGTTCATTTCTACTCCACCTCCATCTCCAACAAGGTAAAGTGTATGTAAATTAGATGCAGCAC
>CALCMJ010000146.1 GCA_937967615.1 uncultured Saprospiraceae bacterium | reverse complement strand
CTTCCGCCGTTAACTTAAGCAAACCGTATTGCTCGATTTCTTTGTACAAAAAGTTTTTGAGTATGGCTTGTCGTATAATGGAATGCCAGAACAATTCTCCTTTTTCCTTGCCTTTTCCAAAGTTTGGTTTAGCATGGAAATTAACCGTTTTGATCTCCTTTGAACTTCTTCCGATCATAAAATCCACGATCAGCTTGACACCATAATTTTGCTTGAGTTCTTTGATTACAGTCATCGCTTGATGCATCTCATCCGTGACGACTTGTTTCTTTTTTGGATGCTTACAGTTATCGCAGAGCTTTTCACATTTTTCTTCTGAGAATTGTTCGCCAAAGTAATGAAGCAAAAATTTTCGTCGACATGAACTCGTCTCAGAATAGGCAATGATCTCTTCCATTAATTGCCCAGCAAGTTCTTTCTCTGCGACGCCTTTGTCTCGTAAGAACTTTTCAAGCTTGAGAATATCTTTATAAGAATAAAAAGCCAAGCAATGGCCTGGTAGTCCATCTCTTCCGCCTCGGCCAGTCTCTTGATAATAATTTTCTATACTCTTAGGAATATCATAATGTATTACAAAACGCACATCTGGTTTATCTATCCCCATTCCAAATGCAATAGTGGCAACAATGACATGAGAGTTTTCCATAAGAAAGTCGTCCTGCGCCTTTGTTCTTACTTTTGCATCCAGCCCAGCATGATAAGGTGATGCAACAATGCCATTTACATTGAGCACCTTTGCAATTTCTTCAGTAGTCTTTCTTGCTTGTACATAAATGATCCCAGATTGTCCCGGCATCTTTTTAATGTATTGGACGATTTCTTTAAAGGTCTGCTCTTTATCTTTTTTAGGTCTTACCTCATAATGTAAGTTATCTCTGTTGAAGGAGGAAACGAAAATATTTGCATCATCCATTTCCAAATTCTTCACAATGTCTGTCTGTACTTTAGGCGTTGCAGTGGCCGTAAGAGCGATAATAGGAATAGAAGGATTAATCATGGATATCATCTCACGAATCCTTCTATACTCAGGTCTAAAATCATGACCCCATTCTGAGATACAATGTGCTTCATCTACCCCTACGAATGAGATATTTTGAGCTTTAAAGAACTCAAGGTTTTCTTCTTTGGTTAAAGTCTCTGGTGCTACGAATACCATCTTGCACACACCATCACTGATGACTTGTTTTACATGTTTTACCTGCCCCTTATTCAATGAAGAATTTAGAAAGTGGGTGATATCATCATTCGTGGAATGGCTCCGTATGGAATCTACCTGATTCTTCATCAGAGCGATGAGTGGCGAAATGATTATAGCAGTTCCAGGCATTAGCAATGCTGGAAACTGATAACACATAGATTTCCCTCCACCAGTGGGCATGATTACAAAGGTATTTTTCCTTTGTAAAACACTTTGAATGATTTGTTCTTGTTCGTCTTTAAATCCATTAAAGCCAAACATCTCCTTCAGCTTACCGTGAAGGGCTTCAGACGTTATAATCATAAGTCTTTTAGGTTCTGTCGTAATTTCTAATATCCTATTCTAGTAAAATAAATATTGGGTGTATGTCAGAATAGAACGCTCGTTTTCAAAAGCTTTCGAAAATACAAAACTTTCTGATGAAAAGCTAGTATAAAACGTGGTTTAAGAGGGTTTTAATTCGAATGGCTAAACATATGACAATTTGACTTTCGTATTACTATAAATAGCTGATTTACAATATTTTAATTAATCTTCTTCAATGAAGACACCAGTAAATCGTGCTTCAAAACTATTCGCATCAGCCATTCCCATATACTCTCCCCACCCTCGTGGATATGATTCAGGATTTAACAAACTTCCTTCAGGAATGTAAGAATACAGCTTATAGTAAGATTTGGATATATGCTGATCTATTCTTTGATAAATATGCATACGATTGATCTTATCCAGATGATCTATCCCTGAGGCTGCCATGAGCTCTACAAAGGCCTTGACAGTTTCCTTTTGATAATTCGCAACTCTATGTTTTTTATCATTGACATCAATCCCATTATATAAAGATGGTTTATGGGAAGCAACTCCTGTGGGACAAGTATTTTTGTTACACTCCAATGCCTGAATACATCCTACTGCCATCATCATTGCTCTTGCAGAACTACAAACATCTGCACCTAAAGCAATTGCTCTGAAGATGTCAAATCCAGATACAATCTTACCTGTTGCGTTCAGGATAATTTCTCTCTTTAAATTAAAGCCTACTAAGGCATTATAAACAAATGCTAGACCTTCCTTAAAAGGTGTCCCCACAGAATTACTAAATTCTACTGGCGCAGCACCTGTTCCGCCTTCACCTCCATCTATTGAAATAAAATCAGGCAATATTTGAGTCTCTACCATAGCCTTGCAAATTGCTAAAAATTCACTTCGGTGACCTAGACATAATTTAAATCCTACTGGCTTCCCACCTGACAACTCTCTACACTGCTGTACAAAATTCAATAAACCCTTAGGCGTACTAAATGCTTTATGAAATGGTGGCGAATTCACATCTTTGTATGGCTCTATATTCCTAATCTTGGCAATCTCTGGTGTAGCTTTCTTCGCTGGTAATATTCCGCCATGCCCCGGTTTAGCTCCCTGAGATAATTTTATTTCAATCATCTTCACATTATCCTCTGCAGTGCGTTGTCTAAACAATTCTGGATCAAAATTTCCATCATTGGTTCTGCATCCAAAATATCCAGTACCTATTTGGTAAATAAGGTCTCCGTTAAATTTATCGTGGTAGGGTGAGATCCCACCTTCTCCAGTGTTATGCGCAAATCCACCTATTGCCGCCCCACCATTCATTGCCATAACCGCAGTCTTACTTAAAGACCCAAAACTCATTGCTGAAATATTCAGCACACTAGAACTGTACGGCTGCTTGCAATCCTTACCTCCTATCATTACACGCGGACTCATATCCATATCATGCGCATCTACAGGCACAATACTATGGTTCATCCATTCATATCCTTCAGAGTAAACATTTTCTTGCGTCCCAAAGGGCTCAGTATCCGTCACCGACTTCGCACGTTGATAAACGATATTTCTTTTTATTCTTGAAAATGGCCTTCCGTCTGTATCTGGTTCTACAAAATATTGATACAACTTTGGCCGTAACCATTCTGCAATAAATCGCGACCGCCCCACTACAGGAAAATTTCTTACAATGGCACTTTTCTTTTGAAATGCATCATAAAATCCTAACAATAAAATGGGGGATAGACCTAGAAGGATCCATGCGAATTTTGTGGATATAAATATGGACAACAAACCTAAGACTATAAGGGAAAGTCCTCCAAAAATTAGAAACGCTTTTCTCATACTACGAATATAATAAATGCTTGTGATTTGGGCGTGCCCCACTTACGTCCAAGGACGTAAGTGCGTCGGAGAGCTCCATACTACGGCCCAGCAAAGCTGGGCTGGGCGTAGCCTACCCTCCTTATCTAGGCCCTACACCCATATTCTGCATTCCTCACGCAGCAGCACCTTCCTATGCAGCAGTAATCCACACTATTCGCTATATTTAAGAACATATTCAATCTTTCCTTTTATGCCAAAAGCAATTCCTAAAGTCACCCGATTCCATTCTCTTATAAATGCAAAACGATTATTTGAGAATCCTCTTAAAGTGATCAATGACCATTTTTCAAACATGGAAACAGATTCATTCAGAACACACCTAGGACTTACTGTGGATACTCTTATGACTCAAAACCCTGTGGTTACCCAGCACGTCTTACAGAAGAACCACAAAAATTATTATAAATCTGAAATCCAATCAAAAATATTAGCAAGGTTTATAGGAAAAGGTTTACTGACTAGTAATGGAGAATATTGGTTGAAACAGAGAAGACTTATCCAACCTGGATTCCACAAAAGAAACCTTGAATCTTTTCTCAAGATTATGAATCAAGAGATAATGGATTATGTAAACCAACTAGCCGCAAGATATCCAAATCAAAAAAATAATATTGACATAAATTTTGAAATGTCCATGCTCACGATGCGCGTTGTTTCTCGCGCTCTGTTTAGCTCAGAAATAGACGACGAAGAAATTAATTTCATTGGGAAAGCAGTAGACCAACTTCAAGTCGCAGTTACTAAAGACATACGAGTACCTTTTTTAAGTTGGTGGCGACATTTAAAGGGAGAAGAACGTGCAAACGACAAGACGTCAAAACAACTTTATAATCTACTCCAAAAAAAGATTGAAAAGCGAAAAAAATCTGAAAAGACTGAAGGAGATCTGCTTGATATGTTACTCAATGTAAGATATGAAGAAACAGGAACAGGAATGACAGAACAGCAGCTTATTGATGAGATATTAGTCCTCTATGCCGCAGGCTATGAAACAACTGCAAACTCATTAGCATGGACATTTAAAACTTTGCTTGAACATCCAGATGTTCTTAGTCAATTAATAGAAGAGATTGATTCTGTTTCCTTAGAAGGAGAATTGAAAATGGAAAATTTGTTTCAACTACCCTATACTTCAAAAGTCATTTCAGAATCTTTAAGGATGTTTCCTCCAGTTTGGATAATTGATAGATTAGCACTTGAAGATGATGAGATTGAAGGTATCCACATTGCAAAAGGAGAGATAATAAATATCTACATCTATGGGATTCACCATTCAGAAAAATTATGGAAATCGCCTGAAAAGTTTAATCCAGAACGCTTTAACGAAAACCGAGAAAAAAGAACTAACTTTTCTTACCTCCCTTTTGGTGGTGGCCCTCGCTTATGTATAGGAAACCAATTTGCAAAATTAGAGATCAGTCTAGTGCTATATCATCTTCTGAAAAAATACAAACTTTCCTTAGACAGGAATCAGCAAGTTATAATGCATCCATTAATTACATTGAAACCAAAGCAAGGCATCCGTATGATACTTGAAGAACGGAATAGCTAAGCATCTATAATAAAGCCTACCAAAAACATATTACAAATATTTATAATATATTTACCCTATGGTTTGGAAAAGCTTGATAAAGGGATTTGCTGATTATATGCGCTTAGAGCGTTCGCTTTCATCAAATTCTATTGAAGCGTATACAAATGATATTTTAAAACTCCATCAATTCATCTTGCTAAAGGAATTAGAAACTCATCCTACTGAAGTGGACTATGCCCTTTTACAAGAGTTTATCCTTTATATAAATAAGCTAGGATTAAATGACAGATCACAAGCAAGGATAATTTCAGGTATAAAGGCATTCTATAAATTCCTTTTAATGGAAGATCTCATTAAAGACAGTCCAGCGGCCATGCTAGAAGGACCTAAACTTCAACGTAAAATTCCTGACGTACTTTCAATAGATGAAATGCAAGAAGTCTTACATGCTATTGATATGTCAAAGCCACATGCACAAAGAAACAGAGCAATGTTAGAAACACTGTATGCTTGTGGCCTGCGTGTAAGTGAATTAACTGGCTTGAAACTCACTAACTTTTTCCATGATCAGGGATACATCAAAGTCATTGGGAAAAGTGATAAAGAACGTATCATTCCCATAGCAGATGAAGCCATTAAGCATATACAGCTTTACATCCAAACAGAAAGAAGACATATTAATATTCAAAAAGGCTATGAAGACTTTATGTTCTTAAACAGAAGGGGCAAAGGACTTACGCGCGTCATGATTTTTACTCTTGTTAAACAATTTGTCAGTGATGCTGGGATAAAGAAGGTAGTAAGTCCCCATACCTTTAGACATTCATTTGCTACCCATCTGGTGGAAGGTGGTGCTGATCTGCGTGCAGTACAAGAAATGCTGGGTCATGAATCTATAACGACAACTGAAATATATACACATCTGGACAAGAAATTCCTTAAGGAAACAATAATGCTGTACCACCCTAGCAATATTACAAAATCTACTATTTGATTCTTCTACTTATAATTCAGAGATGCATCTGACATAATTAATTTTCATATTTTGCAGTTTAATACTTGCCTTAGTTAGTTACATGACAGCAATTATAAAGTCATCCATTTTATTATGCTTTGCTACTCTGCTCATTATAGCATGTGCGAAGCCCGTGAACCCTTCCGGTGGTCCCAAAGACACTGAGGCACCTAAGCTTGACACGTTACAATCAGATCCTAATTTAAAAATCAACTTTACTGGAAATACTATTCATCTAAAATTTGATGAGTTTGTCACTATTACGAATACAAGCAAGGAGGTTATAATATCGCCCCCAACACTCTACTTTCCTAAATTCAATCAAAAAGGAAAAGATCTTACAATAGAATTTGACGAACGAGAAGTCTTAAAAGAAAATGCTACTTATCAAATTAATTTTGGAAACTCTATTAAGGATCTCAATGAAAGCAACAAACTGGAAAATTTCTCATATGTATTTTCCACAGGTGATAAAATTGATTCACTCAGTGTGCGAGGAAAAATTATTGACGATTTCACGGGCGAAGCTGAAAAAGACATGCTCGTAATGCTATACGACCAGCTGGACGACTCCATAGTATATCGGGAAAGACCATTGTATTTTGCAAGGACAGATGACAATGGCAATTTTGAAATAAATAACCTAAGAGCTGACACTTTTAAAGTGTTTGGCTTGCAGGATGCAAATGTGAATTATTACTATGATAACCCAATAGAGAAAATTGCTTTCTTAGATTCCACTATAATATTACCTCTAGCAGATTCCGTAGAAATAATTTTATCTGCATTTGTTGAACAGACAGAACAAAAAATAATTTCTTTAGACTCTAAAACTCCAGGACTTATTAAAGCGGTTTTAAATATCCCCAAAGAAGACATTGCCATTCATATATCAAATGACACTTTGGAAACGCAAACATTCACATGGAATGATAGTCTTTATATCTATTATAAGCCTGTACCAGATTCTGCATTCTTCCTACATGCAATCAATGATACTTTTAGGATTGCACCTAGAAAACCAAAAGCACGTAGCTTAAGATTAGTCAAAACAGAACCCAGTATTAATACCCCTATTTTTCCAAAATCAGAAGTGTTAATATCTTTTAACGAACCTATAGGAAGCATTGTAGATAGTTTAATTCGTTTAAAAGACAGTACCCAGATTTATCCTATAGATATTTCTGTAGTAGAAGGGAAATTGCAATTAGCTTTGGACCAGCCAGATTCAAGTATCTATTCTTTAGAAATTTTGCCTGGGGCAGTGTCAAATTTTCAATTAACTTTAGAGGATAGTCTTGAATATGAAATAATTATGGGATTGCAAGAAGATTTTGGAAATATCATAATAGAAGGTAAAAATCTAAAAGAAGATTACAACTATATTTTTCAATTACAACAGCAGTCCAATACAATTCTTGAATTACAAATCCAAAAAGATAGTACTGGACAAGTGGAGTTTAATAATTTAATTGCAGGTGACTATATTCTGACAGTAATTGAAGATAGAAACAAAAATGGAAGATGGGATCCTGGCAGTTACAGTAAAAACCTAAAGAGTGAAAAAATATTGACCACGCCTTTAGAAAAGCTCAGAAAGTCATGGGATTTGAATATTGCATTTGATGGAACAACATTTACAAATAATTAATAATGATGCTACTAAAGGCTGAACATCTTATCAAGAATTATGGGGCAAGAACAGTTGTAGATGATGTAAGTCTACATGTTGCTCAAGGAGAGATAGTAGGACTACTAGGTCCTAATGGTGCTGGAAAAACAACAACATTTTATATGGTAGTAGGCTTTGTCAAACCTAACGGTGGAAATGTCTATTTAGACGACAAAGAGATTACTAAAGACGCAATGTATAAGAGAGCAAGAAAAGGTATAGGATATCTACCACAAGAACCCTCAGTATTTAGAAAATTAAGTGTGGAAGATAATATTGACTCTATCTTAGAGATGACTCCATTGAATAAGAATGATCGCAAAGCCAAACTTGAAGAACTCTTAGATGAATTTGGCCTAGTGAAGGTCCGCAAAAACACTGGCGATTCTTTATCTGGTGGCGAAAGAAGGCGAACGGAAATCGCAAGAGCATTAGCCTCTAACCCAAGATTTATTCTTTTGGATGAGCCATTTGCCGGCATTGACCCCATAGCAGTAGAAGATATTCAAGCCATAGTTTCTAAACTCAAAGAAAAAAATATAGGCATCCTTATAACAGATCACAACGTCCAAGAGACTTTGTCTATAACAGACAGAGCCTACCTGATGTTTGAAGGTAAAATTCTGAGATCGGGTACTGCAGAACAGCTTGCTGAAGATGAAATCGTACGAAAAGTATATTTAGGTCAGAACTTTGAATTGAAAAAGAAAATTATTAAAAACGATATCGATATTCAAAAAACTGAGATAGAATGAGATATTTAATTCTATCTATATGCTGTATATCCTTCATCCATTGTGGAGAATTTGAAGTCATGGACTATAACAACCAAATACGTAAAAGCGCAGACTCCCTTTATAGAATCCAAAGACCACTCTATCAAAAAATGAGTGACTCTATTTGTAATGAAAAGATTGATGCATTTCGTCAATTGTCTATAGATACTTTGAAAAAGAGCACATTGGAAGAAATTGAAAAGCTGATAAAAGAACAATGAGAATACTGCTGCCCATACTATGTATTTTCCTCTTATCTTCTTGCAAAAAAGAGAAGATTGAAAAATTGGTATTAGAAGATCTCATCGAGGAAAAAAAGGCAGCATTCTTCATCGAAAAAGAAAAGGAATGTAAAGAAAAAGCATACGAAGAGGCACGTAACTATGTGGATTCATTAGCCAATAAATGGGTGCAAGACGATCTCTTAGATACTATAAATTTCCCTGCAAGACCTACAAGACCTGAACGACCCTCAGATATTCTTGAAAAACATTAAATCAGTTTAATAATATGTCAAGCAATTCAGCGTTTTAATCACGCTAACGATCAATCAAAAATGCTCCAACAAATATCAATTAGTCTTCTATTTCTTTTCTTTAGCTGCACAGCGCTCAATGCCCAACTCAGCGGGACAATTACGGATGAATTGAATAACCCACTTCCCTTTGCTACAATATACATAGAGGGAAGCTCCACTGGAACCAGTAGTAATACAGAAGGGAATTATAGTTTCTCATTACCTGAAGGCGAACACACGATAATATTTCAATATGTGGGTTTTGATTCACAAAGCATTACAGTACAAATTGGAAATGAACCTCAGACTAAAAATGTAGTGCTTACCGCTGCAAAGATCAATCTTCAAGAAGTGCTTATTTCTGCAAATGCGGAAGATCCTGCCTACGCAATAATTAGGAAGGCAATTGAAAAAAGAGACTATTATAGAAGAAAGATAAATAGCTTCAAAGCCAAAGCTTACATCAAAGGACTGGTAGAATCAAAACACATTCCAGAATCTTTTATGGGTCAAGACCTTGGGAATTTAGAAGGAATTTTGGATTCAACTAGACAGGGTGTGCTTTATTTTTCTGAATCTGAATCAGAGATCTACTTCAAAGCACCTAATACATTTAAGGAAGTCATGCTTAGTTCTAAAGTTTCTGGTGAATCCAATGGAACTGGTTTCAATAACTTTATTGATTCACACTTTAATTTTTACGAAGAGCATTTATATTTTAATAGAGATTTTATATCTCCCATTGCTGATAGAGCGCTCTCCTATTACAAGTATAAATTAATAGGCACTACTTATGACAAAGATGGAAGGATGGTAAATAAAATCCAAGTCATACAAAAATCAACGAACGATCCTTCCTTCTTTGGCCACATATACATTACAGAAGATCTTTGGAATATTCACAGTATTGATCTTGCACTTGAGGGCAAAGCAGCAAAAGACAATTTAATAGATACTCTTAATATTAAGCAACTGTTTATACCATTAGAAGGAGATGAAAACTGGGTGATGTTTTCTCAGGTATTAGATATGACCATGGGATTCTTTTCCGTAAAACTAAAAGGATCATTCTCATTTATCTTTACGGATTACCAGCTTAACATTCCCTTGGCGGAAAACACGTTTAATAATGAAATTATTAAAATAAACGAGGATGCAAACAAAAGCGATATAGCATATTGGAATCAAGTAAGACCCATTCCACTGACATCAAAAGAACAATTGGATTATCAGAAAAAAGATAGTTTGGAAATTTTATGGAATACAGAATCCTATAGAGACTCCGTTGACAGAATAAATAACAAATTTGGCCCAATGAACATTTTGTTTGGATATGATTATGTGAAATCATACAAGAACGAACGATATTCATTTAATTCTCCTTTAAGTACAATTCAATTTAGTGCTGTTGAGGGTTACAAAATTGCATTGAACTTAGGCTATAGAAAATCGGACAAAGATTTTACAAAATACACAAGTATAAATCCTCAGCTATCTTATGCATTTTCAGAAAAGAGATGGCGTTATCATATCAACTTGCGTAGAAAAACCAATAGTATAAACAATCAACGCTATGAGATATCTTTTGGAAGAAAGATTGCCCAATATAATGAGCGCGGCCCCATCACTAGATTTTCGAATACGCTTGAAAGTCTTTTTAACAAGGAGAATTATATAAAACTATTTGAAAAGGATTTCGTCAAAGTCCAATATAGAAGAAATTTAACTCCCGGCTTAAGGTTTAAGACGGAGTTTGAATTTGGAGAAAGAAGAGACTTAATCCTGAATAGCAATCATAGCATTTTTGATAGGGCCAAAGTGTACGAATCTAATAATATCAATAAACCATTCATCAACGAAAGATCTTTTAGCGAACATAAAAACGCAAGATTAAATTTGAGTATGCGATGGACACCTGGTCTTAAGTACATAACTGCAAGAAAACACAGATTTGCATACGATTCCAAATTCCCTACGATAACACTTGAATACAACAAGGGTCTAACTGTATTAGGAAGTAAAGTCAGTTATGACAAATTGCAATTAAATATAATGGACAGAAAAGCAAATCTAAACTTATGGGGATTTCTTGCCTACAATTTTGAAGCTGGAACCTTTTTGAATAAGAAAAACAGATACCTTATTGACCTCTTTCATTTTAATGGAAACAGAATTGCTCTTTCAAGCAGCATAGATCATTTAGCTGGATTCAAGCGCTTAAAATATTATTATTTGAGTAATGATGCTGATTACCTTAAGTGCCATTTAGAGTACCATACAAATGGAAGAATACTTGACAAAATTCCAGGAATCCGGAATACAAATATGCAAATGGTATTTAGTTTTGCAAGTTTATTTCAAAACGAAGTAGAAGTGGATAAGGTTTTTTATAGAGAAGCGTCCATTGGAGTAGAAGGCTTAGGAATTGGTGGTTTATCCATTTTTAGATTGGACTATACGTTAAGTTTTCCAAGACGGTTTGCGGACCACGGTATAACACTAAGTACTTCTCAAAATTTCTAATTCTTAAGCGTTCTCTGGCGATAAGTTTAAACTTTTAATAAAGCTTGTGAACTATCACTAGCTCATCTTCTATTTCTAAAACTGTTTAACGAATATAGTATGTGTCGTCTCTGTGAGCGAAGCGAAACAGATATGGCATCATAATTTATTGTTATAAAAAGTATCAATTTTGGAATTATTAAGAATTGAGGATAATATTTATTTTAAAGGGTTGAACTTATTAGATTCTACCAGCTTCACCTTCAAGTCCAATTTTTCT
>CALCMJ010000145.1 GCA_937967615.1 uncultured Saprospiraceae bacterium | reverse complement strand
CATTAGGCATTATGTAGGCTGTATTCCCTGGCCTCCAATTGTCTTCATCTTCCCAAACATGAACTACTTCTCCGCAATTATCCAATAGGTATACATTTGGTTGATTGTGCGGATATAGTATATTGTATCCATCATAAGATTGTGAAATATTGTAGCTTAATAAACCTACTGTATTCTGTCCTACTAAATAGTAAGTGCACATAATTATACTAAAAAGACAAAGGGTTATATTTTTCACCATGTTTACTGAATATATTTAATACGAAAATACCTAATTATCGCATTCCACATGCTCTTTACCTTAGAACAAGTAGTAAAATGTCTTAGTTATTTACTTTTTAATAAAATTGCGGATTACCAAATGCTCAAATACTGCTATATTCTCTTACTCTTTTACTCCACTCCATAGTGTTTGGGATATTCTCAACCCCCTCTCTTTCTACACACAAGGAAGCTAAACAATGGGCTGCAATCATTGAAGATTCCACATCTTTAGTTTCTTGGTATTTTAGACAAAACCCAGTAGCAAATATATCACCTGCACCCGTAGGATCTATCATCTTTGCAGGATATGCAGCACTAAATATTTCTTTCCCCTCAAAATAACAACTAGCACCCACAGAGCCATTTGTAACAATTAGAATCTTTGAAAGAGACTTTAGTAATTCCAATTTAATTTCCAAATCAGGTATATCTTCCTTACTTAATACTACAACATCAGCATGCTTAAGAACTTCAAAATCCATCTCTTTATATATCACCTCTCTCTTCTTATTTCTATCGCGCAACCAACCCTGTATTGTCATACAAACAAAACTATCTGACGAAAAATTAGGACCAATTACGAGTTCATCTGCTAAAGGACATAAGTGCAAAATACTGACATCCTTTTTACTTATAAACTCATCTAAATATATGTTCTCTGCAATGGAATGTAATATTTGCTTGCGGTGTTGTCCCTCATATATGTTTTCAAAAATTGTAGACCGCTTCGCCTCCAACACCTGCTTATTGTCAAGGCTATTCAACAAATCAACAAATTCGTATTCCTCGCCATAACTAGTAATAACACCTGATCTGTACCCAAGCGCCTTAGCATACAAACTACAATAGCTTGCTGAGCCACCCAGAACAAATCCTGACTCCGTCATATCCATACAAACATGTCCAACACATAGGTAATCCATCAAAAGAAAATTATATACATAGAAATTGTAGCAAGACAAAGTAAGACGCTCCAGATTTTCACTAAAGGGCTTGGCTTTAAGCTGTAATCAAATTTTACTGCCAATGGCTTAGGATTTTCCCTTGGAGCTAAAAAAGTCCATATCATTACAACTGCAATAATACATAAAAGGGTCAAAGCCATACTGTGCAAGAATGCGAGTTCTGGAAATGCAAACAGAAAAAAACCATAGATAGGAAAATTTAATGCCATCCCAGCAAAGGCTGCATTAGCTGGTACTTTATTCCAAAGCATACCCATAATAAATGCAACCACAACCCCAGACTGTAGAAACCCCCAGTATTGCTGAATAAATAAATAGAGTCCTCCATCAAAACTAGCTACAATGGGTGACCAAACACAAGCAATGAGCATCAGTATTATTGTCACAATTTTACCAACTTTCACTAGCTGCTTAGAATCATTCTTTTTTGCAAAATAAGGTTTGTAAATATCCAAGGTGAAAATTGTTGCAGCACTGTTCAGCAAACTATCAAGAGTACTTAATGTCGCACCAAATAGTGCAGCTAACATCGCTCCCACTAAGCCTGCTGGTAAAAGATTTTTTATTAAGATGGGAAACGCCTCATCTGGATTACTTACCTGATCACCATAAAGTTCAAAGGCCATTATCCCAGGGAAAATTATGATAAATGGTATTATTAATTTCAAGGTGGCTCCAAACAAAACTCCCTTCTGTCCCTCTTCAAGATTCTTTGCACCCAAGGCTCTTTGCATGATGAATTGATTCATCCCCCAATAAAATAAATTGGGAATCCACATCCCTCCAAAAAATACAGCAAGCCAGGGCAGTTCAGGATGATCCAGAGGTAATACTGTGTGTAACCTTCCTTCTGAAAGTTTTACAAATTCACTCACCCCACCTATTTCTTTAAATCCTAATATAGTTACTATGAGACCTCCAATCAGTAATGCCGTTCCCTGAATTACATCAGACCAAACCACCGCCTTTAGTCCCCCGTAAAATGTATATAAGCCTGCTACAATTCCTACACCCCAAATACCGTACAATAAGGGCAAGTCAAAAATGGTCTCCAAAGCAAGTGCTCCTGCATACAATACCGTTGCTATAGTTACACCTACATAAAAGATGAGCATGCAGACTGACATGAAAGTCCGACATTTACGATCGTATCTATGTTCCAAGTATTCAGGCATCGTATAAATGCCCAATCGAAGAAATCGCGGTAATAAAAATAATGCCGTTATCACTAAGGTAAACACTGCAATCCATTCCCAACTGGCAATTGCAAGCCCTACTTCCGTCCTAAACCCCTGCCCGGCCTGGCCTATAAAGTGCTCTGAGGAAATATTAGAAGCAACAAGTGATAATCCTATCACCCACCAAGAAAGATCCCTTCCCGCTAAAAAGTAATCTTCTGAACTTTCCCTCTTCCTAGATACATATAAAGACACCCCTATTACAAAGACTAAAAATCCAAAAAAACAGAAGTAATCTAAGTTGGTAAACTGCATGAACGTAAACAATTAATGATCCAATACAAAGTAAGTTTTATTTTCGTTACCCTGACATATCACTTGTTGGTTTTTCTTTGAATATTTAGCGATATTGTTAGTTATAATGTTTTAAGATTTCTAATTCCGTATATATTAATCAAAATGAAAAAGTCATTTATACTTATCTGTCTTTGTTTTTTTTATTCCAATTTATTTAATCAGGATGTCAGTCTATTCAATGAAATAAAATCCCATGATCAAGGTGTTGGGCTTTGGTGGTCTGGTCATAATGGATGGATCATCAAATCAGGAGAATTGGTCATTACTACGGACATACTCCTAGATTACGACAAAAGAAAAAAATCACCTTCTATAAGTGCAAACGAACTTGCCGAGATCATAGATATTTCATTTATTACTCATGGCCATAAAGATCATTTTAATAGAAGTACAACATCCATCCTGATAGAAAAATCAGATTGCCTTTTTGTTCTTCCTGAAAGTTGTATTCCTATTGCCGAAGAGTTGAAGATGCCGAAGAATAGAATGATAATTGCAAAACCGCGAGAATCTTTCGAGGTCAAAGGAATAAAAGTAGATCCACTGAGAGCTATTCATGGAAATGCAAATTTTGCGATTTATTACGAAGCCAATTTGGAAGATTGTGGATATGTCATTAATATTGACGGATTCCGATTTTTGCAACCTGGTGATACACATTTGTTAGAAGATCATCTCTTCCTCAAGGATATTGACGTTTTGTTTTTTTCGCCAACTGAACACAATATGTATATTGATCCTTCCATCATTCTAATAAACAAACTCAATCCGAAATACATTTTCCCACAACATCACAGCACTGTAATCGTAAATGACTCCACCCGATTCTGGGCAAGGGGATATCAGGATGAAGTTAAGATCAGGTTGTCTCAACAAATGCAGGATAAATATTATATCCTAGATCAAGGAGAAAAAGTGCTTATTGAATAAACAATATTTATTACACTACTTTTTATTATCAGTATATTCCATCAACCATGGAATGCCATAAATATGCGTCCATCCAAAAACACGTAGACCATGCGTAGGATTCCAGTTAGTTGGCCATCGCCTACTCGTTTCAAAGTCGCCCATCGCTGGAAGATTTGAAGCAGCATCCAAAGCTTCAATGATATTTTTTTGAGTTCCTAATTCTGCAAAGCTTTGCTTTATTTCATCCGTTTTTATTGTTTCTGCTCGCAACATGGCTTCATCTAAAAATGATCGATCTCCAGTAAACTCATAGCCTACTAATAGTGGATGGATCGTTGCTAAATAAGACTCATATTCGTGATTGTAAGGTGGGTTATCTCGAACAGCCCTTGCATGACGAATAAGAGCTTGATGTACTTTTTCATTTTTTGTTAACTGATAATACTTATACAAACCATGAGAAACGTAGATCTGTGAATAACCATAACGGTCAATAAGTAAATTATCATATTGATCAGGACCGTTTTGCAGGTCCAAAATAATATCAATACGGTCTTCTAACTCCTTTAGATATCTATCGTCTTTTGTCGCATCCCAGGCTTCCACTAAATTCCAAGCTGATAAATAGAGTCTTCTGCCTGTAAGTCCATGACCACCAAACATTCTTCTCAGATATGAATCTGCAGTTAATCTTGCGATATCTAAACCACGATGATCCCCCGTAAGGTAATAGGAAGCAATCCATCCTTCAAGCCATACGTGAGCACTTAGATTAGCCACCCAATGCTGCTTGGCATGTCTACGTCCAATGCCCAAATAAGGGCTTGCAGTAGATTCTCTATTTTCCCATTCCCAAAAATCTAAAGCATCATTGGTATCTCCATAATAAGGCGGATTTACTGGCCAATGAATATTATCCACATCCATAGTATGCCTGCTCATTGCTTCTGCGGCTTTATAATATTTAGAATCACCAGTGCGCATAAACTGTAACCAATACATATAATCAATTGCAGGTTCATTATTCTGCCATCTGTGCCAATCATCTCTGTAAAAGCTATTTTTTTGATCCCCATAATCAAACATTCCATACCAAGGTTCCCATTTTTGATTGAATAGAGCCCAGTCAAATTTATAATCAAGTGATCGCTCGTATTCAATGTTTTTTTCTTTCCTAGGTGCAAATTTGCCATACACTAAACTATTAGAATACGTTTCGGCGGAAGCATGAGGAATAGGAGGATCAATTACATAAGTCATGGTTCTTTTAATTTCCTCATCGCTTGTTTTGGCGTCATGAAAAAATACGATAAGCTCTGATGTTTTGGTAACACCTTCGGCAAAATTGGCAATCATTCCCTGATCGCGGTCGTTAGAGTGCCGTGCAAAACTCATCGGCCCAGCCTTTGGAGACCACAAATATGCAATCACTTGTTGGTTTGCTATTTCAAAAGATATTTCTTTTGGGTACTCCTCTAGAAAATTCTTTATCCCAATTCCTACGCCCCACTTATCATTAGACATATCCGCCCAACCTTCTGCTCTCTGCATTTGCATTTGCTCCTTACCATCCATGGAAATATTTGCATCAAAACCCTCTATCCTTGTTTCTAAATCAGAATTAGGAACAGGAGGGTATCGATCAGGCTGAGGACCAGTCTGGAATACAGAAACCGCTTCTTTTGAATTGGGAGTAGACTGATATATTTTTGATGCCCCTGGATTATGCCAGCTTCCATCCTTATACCCTGTTTGATATTTTACAATACCATCAAACTTATAATCCAAAGAAATACCTGTACTGTTTATCCTGTCATTGGCTTGTGTCCAACCTGGATCTGTACTTTTTGAATCATCTTTTATTTTACCCTCTGCGTCTAATGCAATATTAGCATGCTCACCTTCTCGCGGTGTATGCTTATCCGGAACACCCGTATAGGTTAAAGTGTGAAACACTCTTATGTAAGATTTGCCAGCATATAGATGAATACGAATTATAAAAGGAGAATCCCTGTTGTCTTCCCTATTGTACGTATAATTTCCTTCTAGTCTCATAATTGTATGAAGTGGTCCAGAACCTCGCTCACGAACAGATCTATGCACCGTTGCCGTAGACTTGTCTATTCCCATATCATCTAAAATATCCAGAAAAGACCCACGTCCTTTTTTACTAGTAGCTATTGTGTCTTTCTCATCAAAGCCATCTCCATCAATATCCAACAGAACATTATCAATAAATCCACCTTTTTTCTTACTGATTGTAAATCGCAATGGTCCTGTCTCTACATAACTTGACTGTCCAGCTCTTTGTGCATTTTTTACTTTTATCTTATCTCCTGTTATTGGAGACTTCCTAACATTTGGTCCATATTCCAAAATGTATTCTTCATCTCCTGTCGAGAAAAAGAAAACCCACAACCATTTGACACTATAGTCTACAGGTTCCCACGTCGTTACTTGATTGGTTTGGGATGGAATTTCTTTCCCATTCTTATCCAGTAGTCTTACATGATCCGGTGATAATAAGACTCCTTGAGGAAATGGAATTCCCATAGTGAGAGGTGCACCGACGACAGCTTTATCTACTTTAATTGGTATCCGCTCTGCTGACAGATTGCTAGCAACAAAAAATAAAAATAGCATAAAGAAACTCTTACTCACGAATGGCATCCTTTTATTCATCATTTTTCTTTTTGTAATCTGTTAAAAGATTAAATACTCAACATTATTTTCTCCCTTGTGCATTATAATATAAAGCAGCTGCACCTAAAAGTGCTATTTGAGGATCCTTGGATATCTCTATCTTTAAGCGTTCAAGTGTTTTCTTATATTCAAATGTTTGAAGACTTTCCCACATACTTTCGCTAAAAAAATCATACGCCTTACTCACAGAACCTCCTAAAACAATTACCTCTGGATCCATAGCATATAAGATAGCTTGCATGGCTTTACCAACATGATGTCCAAACTCACTATATAGTTTTAAAGCCTTGACATCTCCTTTCAACGCATCCTGATACACTTCATAACCATCAGAATCATACTCATTTTTAAAAAACTGGCCACTACAATAATATTCATAATTATGATCCAAGTAAGGCAGCATGCCGAATTCACCCGCGCCGCAATTAGAACCATTGTATAATTTGTCATTGATTATAATTCCACCAGCCATTCCTGTACCAATTATCAATCCCACAAAGTTTCTATAATCCCGCGCAATTCCAAAATGCTTTTCTCCAACAGCGAAACAATTTGCATCATTATTCACATAAACCGGAACCTTGTATTGGTTTTCCAATATTTCTTTTACATGCACTTCCTTCCAAGACGGAATATTCTGTACATCGTAAACAATCCCTTTTTCAATATCTACCACACTTGGCACTCCTACTCCTATTCCAATTATATCTTCACCAAAAAAAACATCAACAGCATTGATGATTTCTTTCAGAACGTCTTCTTTACTTCCATCCACAGGTACCTCACATTTGTAGGTATCGGATATTTTTGAATCTTCAATTTTTCCTACTAATATCTTTGTCCCGCCCAGATCAATCCCAATCAATGCCTTACCCATTTATATTGTATTTAGGATTATGCAGCTTATTCCAAAATTTTCTTCTTCCCTATAAAATCATTATTAATGAGCGGCTTCGACCAAAATCCGATGCTTAGTATATATAGTAATGTAATGAACAAAAAGAACATTCCATACTTCAATCCAATTGCATCTCCTAGAGAACCTACGATTAAGGGTACTATCGCACCTCCGGCTATCCCGGTAACCAAAATTCCTGAAAACGATCCATGATTTGACTTTACAGAATTTAATGCCAATGAAATAATAACGGACCACATAACCGATGAAAAAAAACCTACCAAAGGAAAACCAATTAGTGCAACAGATTTTGAACCAAGCAAACTAGCCAACAAACAAATAATGGCGGCAGAAGTAAAAACAATCAGAACTTTTCTGCTGTCCATAAATTTTAAAAGGACTAATCCTAAAACTGTTCCGGCTGTCATCATGCCCCAAAAATATGAGACTGTACTTGCCCCCTGTGTTTGTGGGTCAACATCATGATACGTCGCCAAAAATTGAGAAATCCAATTTGCAACTCCTTGCTCAGTACCCACATAGGCGAATATTCCTAAAAAATACAATATCACCATTGGTCTTTTTAAGAGATCCATATGGGTCTGCAAGGCTCCTACTTTCTCATCTTCCTTTAATTTAACCTCTGGAAATTTTATCATCCATATGATGAATACCATCAATAAAGAAATAACTGCGAATACCCAATAAAGAGAAATCCATGGTAAATTTTCAGGAACAATTTTAGATAAAAAATTTGTCAGCATATCCCCTTTATCCTTGTTTCCAATATTCAATACTATATATGAATAGAAAAGTGGACTTAGGAATGACGCCAGGCCAAAAAACAATTGCCCAAGCACTGAATTAAATGCAAATTCGGATTCTCCACCAGCTACCCGGAGCAAAGGGTTAATGGCTACTTGTAACATTGCCATGCCTGTTCCTATAGCGAAGAGTGATACCAAATAGAAAACGTAGGATGGCTTCCAAGCGAAAAAAAGAGCACCGACACACGAAATTAAAAATGCCAAAACCATCACTTGTTTCGCTCCTATTTTCTCAACGAGTATCCCTGAAGGAATCGACATTATTCCGTAAGCAATAAAAAAAGCAAACGGAAGAAATGCGACCAGAGTCAAACTCAAATCAAAGCTCTCTATAATATCCGGCACCAAAGGACCCAGGATATTGGTCAAAAAAGAGATTACAAAGAATACCAATAAAAATAGGAGTACGAAATAAAAATTTCTCTTCATTATAATTATGGTTTTGCAACTTTTAGCATAGGAAAATATTCCCTCAACTGTTCTTCTGTTGGTTGCATACCATATTCTGCAATTTCAAATGCTTCTGTAAATTGTGCTGTATCATTTGCTTGTAGCCCATACCACTTTACTAAAGATGCTCGTCTGTCTGTTGCTATAACGCCTGGATTTTTTTTCACACGTTCTGACAACCAAGCACGTCTTTCTTTCTTTCCTTTAGGCACTAGGTCTTGCGTTCTCCCTTGCGTCCATGGTCCCCATTCATACATTTGTGATTCATGTGCATCTAGAGCATCTATCTTCTTTTCCACCACATCATCAATGATTACAACTATATCCGGCACATGAGGATAAGGCCTTTGGAAACGATCTTGCATATAGAGAAACAATGGATTTTTTTCCAAAGGTGGTGTGTCTGGACAAACATTGGGAACGATAACCATGTAGGCTGCATCTTGCACCAATTTACCTGCGTTACGATGATCCGGATGATAATCGTTGCTCCGCAAGCCCAATACAATATCTGCATCCCATTCCCGTATTTTTCTGATCACCTGATGCCGAATTTCTAAGGTTGGTAAAAGTTCTGCGTCATGGTTGTCCAAAGTTTCATACTCTGCTATCCCCAAACGCTCCCCTGCTGCTTTCGCTTCCGCTCTACGTCGGTTTCCTAGTGCACCTCCACCTTGGCTTTGGTGACCAGCGTCGCCGCTAGTCAACGCAAGAAATTTTACATTGTGTCCCATCTGGGCAAACAGTGCAGCGGTGCCTCCAAACTTAGAATCACAATCGTCTGGGTGAGCGCCTATAGCAATGATATTTAATACCTTTTTTTGCCCATAGCTTAAGCCGATTACAACTAAAAGACAAAGAACTGTTAAAACTAATTTTTTCATTTTGTTGATTTTAGTACCCTGGATTTTGCGTAAAGTTGGAGTTCAAATCCATTTCTCGTTGCGGTATTGCAAAAAGTAATTTTCCGTTTGTTGGCTTCCCTTGAGCAGACATAACTGACTCCGCTTTTCCAAACCTCAAAAGATCTGCCCAACGGTGATTTTCAAATGCCAATTCGACTCGTCGTTCTTGTAATAATTTGTCTACAAAACTTCCAGGTGTACTACTATCAATATTCCCCAAGCCTGCACGAGCTCTTACCATATTAATGAGATCATAAGCTTCTCCAGATTCTCCTAATGCTTCAGCTAGCATCAAAAGCACATCAGCATATCTAAACACAACCCAATTATTGGGCCCATCATCATCAGCAAAAGAATTTGTCATTCCATACTTGATGGTCCATCCAGGATTATCCGGTGTCACACCAGCTATAGAGGCTGCAAATCTAGCATCACCAGATTCATAGGAATCTGAAAGATCACGTTCGGGTATATTTCTCAATCCAGAAGTAACAGAACCTGAAAGATCTCCATTAAATTGGCTCGTGAAATTATTTCCTTGATCGCTTAGCCCACCTTCGAAATTTACTTCGAAGATTGATTCCGCATTGTGCTCATTATCGACTCCCCATAAATTTCCATAATCACCCATTAAACTATAGCCCGCACTCATTACTCGTCTGCATGCAGATTCCGCGTTTCCAGAATCTCCTATTGTTAAATATACTTTTGCTAATAAAGTCGCTGCTGCGCCGCTTGTAGCTCTCCCTTTATTTGCAGCATCATAGGATACAGGTAAGCCGGCTTCAGCTTCAGTTAAGTCAGCAATCAGTTGATTGAATACTGTTCCTGCATCAACTTGGGTATGGCTCTCGCCTTCTTCTACCGAAATCGTCTCTGACAATACCAAAGGAATATTACCAAAGGCAACTGCCAAATGATAATAAAACAAGGAACGCAAAAACAAAGCCTCTCCTTTCAGTTTTGCTTTTGTGGCCGCATCCATTTCTATCCCATCTATGTTACTCAGAACAATATTTGCACGGGCAATTCCCTTATATGAATCATTCCAAGCATCTTCACTAATGTTACTTGTTGATATATCCGTAAACTTATCAAATACTGTAACTTCTTCAGCTAATCCTGTACCGTCCCAAAATGTATTGTCTGAACGTAGCTCTTGTAGTATCCAATAGCTTTGATTATAACACCCGTCGTTTTGCAAGGTATTATAAATAGCATTTACAGCTATTTGCATATCACTGGCTGTGTTATAAAATATGCCAGTATTCCTTTGAGAAATTGGAGCGAGATCTGTAAAATCCGATGAACAAGACATCGTCCCCAAAATGATAAAACTCAATATTATATATCTGATTTTCATTTCTTTAATTTTTTTTTAATTAAAATGTTGCATTAATGCCGAAGGTCAAGACTCTCGACAATGGATAGGCCCCATAATCTTCTCCTTGCACATTTACTAAATCTTCAATATTATTTACCTCAGGATTGTATCCTAAATAATCTGTTATGGTAAGCAAATTGGTTCCAGACACATATGCTCTTAAACTTTTCACTCGACCTCCAAAAAACTTCTCTCCAAAGTCATAAGACAAAGTAACATTTCGCAATCTTATATAAGAAGCATCTTCCACTTGATAGTTAGAAGGTCGATTATTACTATTTCCTGTTTGTCTATTCGCTCTTGGAATTTCTCCATTACCCGGCTCAGATTCTGACCTCCATCTTTCTGTCCATTCAGCATAACTATTATAGTTAGCTTCTCCATTACCCATATGTCTTCGCGTAAGATTTAACACTTCAGATCCTTGAACTCCCTGAATAAGGAAACTAAAATTGATATTGTCATATGAGAATGAGTTGTTTATTCCGAATGTATAATCTGGTAAATAATTTCCAGTGACTGTACGATCCATAGGGTCAATGACGCCGTCCCCATTGATGTCTTTCCATCTAAAATCACCAGGTCGAGGTGTAGCAATCATATCTACTGGCCCGGCGTCAATTTCAGCTTGGTTCTGATAGATACCATCTGTAACATATCCGTAATAACTTCCTATCGATTCTCCAATTTGAGTAATATGTCTGTTCCCTGCACCTCCACTACTTAATATTGGGTCACCAGATGGGCCTAACTTGGTCACTTCATTATTAACAGTAGAGAAATTAAAATCAGTGGTCCATTTTAAGCGCCCTACAGTGTTTCGACTTGTCAATGTAAACTCGATACCGTTGTTTACCACTTCACCGATATTCGTCAATGCATTTGTAAAACCTAAGGCTGCTGGTACCTGCACCGCTAATAAAAGATCTGATGTTGTACTTCTAAAATATTCCGCCGCACCATAGATTCTATCATCTAAAAATCCAAAATCTATTCCAATATCATAAGAGCTAGTCTTCTCCCATTTCAGATTGGCATTATTAATCGTAACAGGAGCGATTCCATTATTCAGTTGCCCTCCTATAACATAATTCGCAGGGTCTAACAAACCAATAGATGCATAATTAGGAATTAAAAAGTTCCCTGTTTGACCCCAAGAGACTCTTAATTTCAGGTCACTAAGAAAGTCAGAATTGATGTCATTTGATATTCTCCAACCTGCAGAAGCAGATGGGAAAATTCCTGTTTTATTTCCTGCACCAAACCTCGATGATCGATCAGACCTTATAGATGCCGTGGCTAAAAATCTATCATTGAAATCGTAATTAAGCCTTGCTAGCATGGAAACCAAAGACCACTCTTCTTGAATAGCCGTTGCTGACACAACCTGTCCACCACTTACAGTGGTCACCAGATCATCAGGGAAGTTATTAGCAAAAATTGAATTGATATCTATTTTTTCTTTTTGAGCTGTGTACCCCGCCACTACATCAAAGTTGTGTCCTTGTTCTAGCGACTTAGAGTAACTCAATGTTTGCTCTGCTAGCCAATTAACACTCTCAGAAGAACTTGATTGTCCGTATGGCTCGCCACTTGTGGCAGTTCTATATAATAATGTATTATCTCGGAAAAAATTTCTCTTATAATTATTAATATCAACACCAAGGAAAGTTTTAAAAGTGAGGTTACTCATTATGTCATACTCCATAGAGACATTTGATAAAGTTCTGTATTGGCTCAGATTATCATCCACGGCATCTATAATAGCTAATGGATTACTAGCAGAAGTCATAGATGAAGCCTCACCATCACTTGTCAAAAGATAACTTTGATTATCCAGTTGGTTTGGTGTACCATCATCATTGTACGGCTTTACCGTTGGAGAATGTACAATTCCTGAATACACAATTCCTGGTGGTCGGGCAAAATATGGTGAACCTGCTGGAACCTTATCTGAATTAACATATGTAGGATTTAAATTCAAACCAAGACGAAGCCGATCAGTAATATCTGCATTTAAATTTAGTCGAATACTGTATCGATCAAAACCAGACCCTTCAATAATTCCTTCTTGATTGAAATAATTTCCAGCAACATAATATCCAACTTTCTCAGCACCACCAGAAAATGAAAGGTTATGACTATGCATGTAGGCAGTATTAAAAAGTAAATCTTGCCAATCTGTGTCTGTTCCATCTGGGTTTTGGATGTCGTCTGCAATCCTCCATGCAGCCGTGGATCGCATAGAATTAGGATCACTTGCACTAGCCCCTGGATTATTTTGCAAATATGCATTATTCGTCGCATCCGTGTTATAGTCTATTAACTCTTGAGCATTCATTAAATCCAATCTATTTGCAACAGTTTGTTGACCTATGTAGGTGTCATATGACACAGTAGGTTTTCCTGTTCTATTTCCTTTTTTAGTGGAAATCAGTATCACACCATTTGATCCTCTAGACCCATAAATTGATGCAGAAGATGCATCTTTCAAAACTTGGATGGACTCTATGTCATTTGGGTTCAATGTAGCTAAAGGATTCTGTGTTGGAGGTCTGAATCTTCCGCTTCCTCTCCGTTCATTATCCCCTTGAACTCCTAGATCTACATTTTTAGAAATAGGGAATCCATCTATCACATAAAGCGGCTCATTCCCTGCAGAAATCGACCCAACTCCTCTTACTCGAATAGAAGGCCCTGCACCCGGTTCGCCACTTGTCTCGCTCACTTGCACTCCAGCCAGTTGGCCTTGTATTGCATTTTCAAAACTTGAAACAGGTAAATTTTTAATTTTTTCTGCAGATAGAGAAGCTACGGATCCTGTGATGTCTCTTTTTACTTGTCTTCCATAACCTGTAACCACAACTTCATCTAAGAGAGAAGATTCTTCTAATAAGGCAACCGTAATATTCGTTCTGCCATCCACAGGAACTTCTTGATTTCCGAATCCTAAAAAAGAGAAAACCAAAGTTGCCTGATCACTAACCCTCAGAGTGTAATTTCCATCCACATCCGAAATTGTTGCATTAGGAGTCCCTTTTTCGACAACATTTGCTCCAGGAAGTCCAATCCCATCATCATCAGTTATTTGACCTGATACAGTAATTTGAGAAACTTGTTGATATTTCTCAAGCATTAGATTAGAATTGTAATCATTGTTATCCAGGGCATTGGAAAAAGCAAATGATTGCGACACACATGCAATAAGCATTATCACGCTCAAAATACTATTCTGCCATAAGTCTTTAATTGAAATTTTCATACTAGGTAATTTGTATTTTACAATGCATTTAAGATATAATTTGTAAAAAGTAGCAAATTATATTCGGATAATATGAAGAATGTCCCTGTCATTTTATAAAAATTAAACTTTATATGAGACCTACTATATTCCTCCTTATTCTTATTTCTATCTCGCAACCAAGCCTGTATTGTCATACAAACAAAACTATCTGACGAAAAACTAAGAACAGTTACGAGTTCATCTGCTAAAGGACTTAAGTGCAAAATGTATTGCTCCCTCTAATTATATTGTAATTTGTATTCTCATTGATAGCGCTAATAAAAAATACCACAGTAGCTATAAAATAATTTAACCGAATTCCATATCTTATCATTCA
>CALCMJ010000144.1 GCA_937967615.1 uncultured Saprospiraceae bacterium | reverse complement strand
CTTTATGATGACCTTGGAAATGTTGTCGCAACTGCGGTAACTGACGCAAACGGAAATTATGACTTTATTGACCTACCTCCAGGTGACTACACAGTAACTGTGACACCTCCGGCTGGATATGATAACACAGGTGATCCTGATGGAACATTTGATAGCACAACTGATGTAACGCTTGGACCAGGTGAAGATATGGATGTAGCAGACTTTGGATACCAAGGAAACAGTAGTATTAGTAATCTTATTTGGGAAGATGTAGATGGCGATGGTATTATGGGTCCTGGTGAGGTACCACTCCCAGGGGTGACTGTAAACTTGCTTGATGATCTAGGGAATATTATTGCGACTGCAATAACTGATGGAAATGGTGAATACATGTTTTCTGGTCTACCTCCAGGTGATTACACAGTAGAAGTTGCTGCTTCAAACTTTGACCCTTTAGGTCCACTAGCTGGATACACGCAATCATTTGATGAAGATGGAGGATTTGATTCTACAATTGATGTTACACTTGGTGAAAACGATGATCATATTACAGCGGATTTTGGATATTATCCAACTGCGCTACCTGTAGAATTAGAAGGATTTGATGCGCGAAAAAGTGGAAACAGTGTAATTCTTAATTGGACTACAGCAACAGAAATAAATAACGATTTCTTTTCAATAGAACACTCTAGAGATGGAGTTAACTTTACTGCTATTGGAAAAGTATCAGGTGCAGGTAATTCACTAACACAAAATGATTATAGCTTTAGGGATGCCAATCCAGAAAATGGAGAGAATTTCTACAGACTTAATCAAGTTGATTTTAGTGGGTCAAGTACTTTTTCTGAAATCCGAGTAGTCAATATTACTATTACAAGTTCAACTAAAGTATTTCCTAATCCATTTAGCGAAGTACTGAACATTGCATCTGATCTTGAGTCTTATGTGATCTATGATACAGTTGGGAAAATTGTAAAACAAGGTAATATTTCAGAAGGTCAAATTGATCTATCGCATTTAAATGAAGGAGTTTATATTCTGAACATGCATTCTGAAACAAAACAAATCACTAAAAGAATATTTAAAAGATAATTTATAAAAACCAATTGAATCCTATTTTAGGCAGCATACCGTAATGGTTGCTGCCTTTTTTTATAGTATACAGCGATAAAAACCTATAATTTTAACGCTTTTTTAAGCTAACATCTGCCTGTTTATAGCCTATTGTGCTTAATTTTATTTAAAATTTATAAGCATGTCCAACAAACTATCCTTTGTTTTCTTCTTAGCAGTAATTTCTGCCTTTGGTATTAACACATTAGAGGCGCAGTCCAAGTCTGAAAAGAAAGTGACCATTGTTAAAAAAGTGATTGATAAAGATGGGAAAGAGACAATAGAGCGCATTGAAGTAAGTGGAGATGAGGCGGATAAATATTTAGAAGAAATGAAGTCTGAAAAAATGTCAGGTGAGAAAATTAATATTGATATAAACATTGAAGAAGATGGAAATAATAAAACGCATGTCTCAACGAAAAAATATAAAATAAAGATTCTTGGTGAAGATGGTAAAGAAAAAGAAATGGAATGGGAAGGAGAAGGTGAAATGCCAGAAGAAATGAAAAAGCTCATAAAGGAACACGACATCCTAATAGATCAAGATGTCCAAGGAGAAGGAAATAAAGTAGTCAAAATGAAATTCATTGACGAAGATGGAGAGGAACACGAGTTAGAATCTCATGGAATAAAGATTAATCGCAAAGAAATCGTTAACAAGGATGGAAGTACATCTATTGAAATAAATGTAGATACTGAAGACATGGATAAACATGAAGGACTTTCAAGAACTGTGGAAGTAGAAGTTACAGATGCGAATAGAGAAGAAGAAGAAATTATTGTAGAAGTCATTGAAGAGAATACAAATAAAGCGCAGCTAGGTATTATGATTGAGAATGCTCCAGATGGCGTTGCGATAATTGGTTTTGCACCTGACAGTAATGCAAAGGACGGTGGTTTAAAAGAAGGTGACGTTATATCAAACTTTAATGGGACCAATGTAAGAACTTTAGAAGAGTTAGTCAGTGCAGTTGGAAAATACAAAGCTGGAGATAAGGTAGTTGTGAAGTTTAGAAGAAACAATGTGACGGAAGAACGCGAAATTGTCCTCTCTCCTAGAACCGGTTCAGTAAAAAAAAAGTACAAGTGGAAAGAAGCGGGTCAACAATAAATGACCTATTCAACAAATACGATTACCTTTTTGATATTTTAGGAGCGCAATCTGAGTGCAGAAAACCAGATTCAAAAGACCAGAAAGAGGAAGAACTTACTATTGCAATACGATCACTTCAGCTCATGAAGTTTTCCCTCTTCCCTAATCCTGCTAAGCATTCTATTACTTTAAATTTTGAAAGCGCTCCTGGAAAAATAGACATCTATATCAATAATACTATGGGCGATTTAATTTATCATGAACACATTCCTGAATTTGATGGCCACTTTGATCAATTTATTGACTTATCACACAATACAAATAGATTGTTAATTTTGTCTATTGTTCAGAATGAAAAAATGTTTGCAGAACAAATTTTCTTTGAGCCAAATTAATTTTAAAATATCCTTTAACGACGTAAAGTTTTCACTTAAAGAATAGCATGTACGATAAATTGTTACAGCCTTTAGATTTAGGCTTCACCAAATTAAAAAATCGTGTTCTGATGGGATCTATGCATACTATGCTGGAAGAAATCCCAGGAGGTAACGAAATGGCCGCTGCTTTTTACAGAGAAAGAGCGAGAGCGCACGTAGCTTTAATTGTAACTGGAGGTATTGCTCCAAACAAAGAAGGAGCAGTAGCAGCTGGTGGTGCCACACTCATGAATGAAGAGGAAGCAGAACATCACAAAATTATCACTCAAGCTGTCCATGAAGAGGGAGGAAAAATTTGTCTACAGATTTTACATACAGGAAGATACGCATACGATAAAACTTTAGTAGCACCCTCTCCTATTCAGGCTCCCATAAATATGTTTACTCCAAGGGAGTTGTCTTCAGAAGAAGTATCTAAAACAATACAAGATTATATTCAGTGTGCTAAAATGGCCCAAGTTGCCGGATATGATGGAGTTGAGGTAATGGGCTCTGAAGGCTACCTCATTAATCAGTTCATAGTTACTCGGACAAATAAACGAACAGACGAATGGGGCGGCACTTATGAAAACAGGATTCAATTTCCAATAAAAATAGTAGAAGGAATTCGACAAGCTGTAGGTGATAATTTTATAATTATATATCGTTTATCTCTATTGGACCTTGTTGAAGAAGGAAGTACTTGGGAAGAAGTCGTTCAACTCGCAAAGGCTGTTGAACGCGCTGGAGCAACTATTATAAACTCTGGAATTGGATGGCATGAAGCACGCATTCCTACAATAGGATCTATAGTTCCAAGAGGAGGCTTTGCGTGGATCACAAAAAAACTAATGGGTGAGGTAAATATTCCATTAGTTGCAACTAACCGTATCAATACACCAGAAGTCGCAGAAAATATATTACAAAATGCCTGTGCTGATATGGTATCCATGGCAAGACCTTTTTTAGCGGATCCAGAGTTTGTTTTAAAAACAATGGAAAATAGAGCGGACGAAATTAATACCTGCATAGCCTGCAATCAAGCATGTTTAGATCATACTTTCACCATGCAACGCTGCTCATGTATTGTCAACCCAAGAGCCTGCCATGAGACAGAACTAAACTACCTTCCTGCAAAAAAGAAAAAACGCATAGCAGTTGTGGGTGCTGGGCCTGCAGGTTTAGCAGCTGCTTCTATAGGTGCAGAGCGAGGACACGAGATGCATTTGTTTGAAGCGTCAGATAGACTAGGCGGTCAATTTAATATGGCTAAAGTAATTCCTGGTAAAGAGGACTATGCAGAAACTATACGCTATTACACTTCAATGCTTAAAAAATTTGAAGTCCCCATTTATTTAAATTCTGCAATGGATTCAGAAAAACTAAACAATTTAAACTTTGATGAAATAATTGTAGCAACAGGAGTTACTCCACGCAGTATTGAGTTTATAGGTAACGATTCACCTGCAGTTCTGTCTTACAGAGATGTACTTTGGGATAAAAAACCGGTTGGGAAAAGAGTTGCTATTGTAGGTGCAGGAGGAATAGGATTTGATGTTGCTGAATTTTTATCACACGAGCATAGCCAAGGCGACAGCCCAGAGACTTATATGAAGGAATGGGGTGTAGATATAGAATATAAAAGTAGAGGAGCAGCTATTGCGCCAGTAAATAGTCCATCTCCAAGAACAATTTATCTCCTTAAGCGATCATCAGGAAAGCATGGAAAAAACTTAGGGAAGACCACCGGTTGGATTCATAGAGCAAGTCTTAAAAAGAAAGCGACTATTATGTTATCTAATTGTGAATACCTTTCTATGTCTGATAGAGGGTTTGAGATAAATGTAAATGGAGAACCCCAGATATTGGATGTGGACAATGTTATAATCTGTGCTGGACAAGAGATACATGAAGTCATAACATCAGGCTTGACTTTAGATGAAACAAAAATCCATGTTATAGGAGGTGCAAAAAATTCAAGTGGCTTAGATGCAAAGCGCGCGATAAAAGAAGCAGCATATTTGATTGCCTCTCTATAACACATCTGTACTATTCAGAATACAAACACCATTGCCAAACATATAGAATGTAAAAGAAAGACCTTAAATTTCTATTAAAAAGGAAAAATGTATAAGTCTATTTTGGAAGGGTAATTACAAACTTAGTTCCGTTACCTATTTCACTTTCAACACGTATTGAAGCATCAATTTTTTCAAGTAAAAGTTTACTAATAGAAAGACCGAGACCGGTCCCTTGAAATTCCGTTTTAGTATGTAACTTTTTAAATGACTCAAAAATTAAATCGAAATATTCTTCGTCTATCCCGATTCCGTTATCTTCTATAATAATACAATGATTCTCTTTTACCTCGTCATACTTTATATTGATAGTTGGAGTTTCATTTTGATTAAACTTTAAACCATTCTCTACAATATTCTTAATCGCTGAGAAAAGCACTTGAGGATTAGAATTAACTGTGGGCAGTTCCTCTCTATTTACTACTCCCCTTCTATTTGTGATATAGGTATCTATGCTAGACACAATATCATCCACAAGCAAGCTCAAGTCAACAGAACTAAATCTTACATCCTTTAGCTCATAAGAATTTGAAAAATGAGATATGTTTTCAAGTAAATTGTGCGTGTGTTCAACGGTTTTTGAAATAATTGCAAAATGACTTTGAAGTTCCTGTTTTTGTTCAGGATTAAGCTTTTTGTGAATCAAGCCCGTATAAGAACCGATTGTCCGTATTGGTTCTTTGAGATCATGAGATGCAACAAAATTCATAATACGCAATTCCTGATTCGCTTTAGAAAGATCTAATGTCCTCTTGTCAACTTGAGCTTGAAGCTGTGTATTTAGTTTTTGCTTATTGATATTTCTCTTCCATAAATAGTAAGAAAGAAATCCAATAAACATTACTAAGAGTGAGAAAAATAATACAAGATACCTTTGATTAAGAATAGTAAGATTCCTAATTTCATTTTCTTTCTCTAAGTTTTGAATAATCTCATTTTTTTGGAGAGATTCATATTTAACATTCGCAAACGAAACAAATTTCGCTTGTGATTCTGTAAAACTATTCTTTTGGTGTTCTATAAACTCTTCCTTAAGTTTCAATGCTTTTTTGTATTGTCCTAACGCCTCATAACATTGAGCTCTCAATTTTAAGACATCGTCTTGCCCTACATACTCTTCGTCAACAGTTTCGCTACTCAATATCGTCAAAGCAGAAGTATAGTTTTTTTCCAGCATTTTTAGTCTCGCTTCCAGCATAAAAACTGAAGACATGTAAAAAGCTTGCGCATGATCTCTGGTCTTAGAGATGTATTCTTTTGATAATTCAATATTTTCTTCTTCGATATATATATCAGAAACCGAATAATACCCTACAAATTTAGCATCTGCATACTTTTGCCCTTCTACACCTTCAAGTGCCTTAATATTGTCTAAAGTATTTTGCAGATATAAATGAGATGAATCAGGCATTTCAAGTATTCTAAAATAGGATGCCATGTAAGAATTATCATAAATCAAACTATATTCTTTCTCTGGAGTTTCTAAAGTTTGTGAAAAAGAAATAGAATGTCTTAAATATTTAATTGCTTCATTGTAGTTCTCTAGAATAGAATACACCTCACTAATATTACCCAAAGGATATGCTTCAGTACCATCATTTAATTTTTTTGCAGCTTCTAAGGATAAAAAATAATACTCAAGTGCCTTTTCATAGTCTCTATTT
>CALCMJ010000143.1 GCA_937967615.1 uncultured Saprospiraceae bacterium | reverse complement strand
AACACTTCATAATTCATAACTCGTAATTCACTTCCTTCCCTCATTCTTCATTCATAATTCATAACTCATAATTCGCTTCCTTCCCTCATTCTTCATTCATAATTCTTAACTCTTAATTCACTTCAGCCCTTCATTCTTCATTCATAATTCTTAACTCTTAATTCTCTTCCTTCCCTCATTCTTCCTTCATAATTCATAACTCATAATTCATTAACCCTCACCCCGCCCAGCCCTCTCTATCCAAACTCCTGTACTGAATCGCTTCTGATAAATGTTCAACAGAAATATCTTTTGCCTTCTCTAGATCTGCAACAGTCCTTGCAACTTTTAATATACGATCATATGCTCTTGCTGAAAGCTGCAATTTTTCCATCGCCGTTTTTAATAAATTCAATCCAACTTCAGACAACTGGCAAAGCTCCCTTACCATCCGACTAGACATTTGTGCATTGCAATAAATATCTTTTTGTTTTCTAAATCGTTGCTCCTGAATCTGTCTTGCCAAAACAACACGTTCTGATATTTCTTTACTCTTTATTTCTGCAGGCTTAAAGTCTGCTAACTCATTATAAGAGACAGGTGTTACTTCCACATGTAGGTCAATACGATCTAAAAGCGGTCCTGATATTTTATTCAAATATTTTTTTACAATCCCGGGACCACAAACACAATCTTTATCTGGGTGATTATAATACCCACATGGGCAAGGATTCATAGATGCAACTAGCATAAAACTCGCTGGATAATCCACAGAGATTTTTGCTCTAGAAATAGTCACCTTCCGCATTTCCATAGGCTGTCTCAATACTTCCAAGACTGTCCGTTTAAATTCAGGTAATTCATCCAAAAACAAAACACCATTATGTGCCAGTGAGATTTCACCTGGGTTGGGATTAGATCCTCCTCCCACCAAGGCTACATCACTTATCGTATGATGGGGTGCTCTGAATGGTCTTGCAGTTACCAGCGCACTTTCCGCTCCTAGCATACCAGTGACCGAATGAATTTTTGTTGTTTCCAATGCCTCATCTAATGACAAGGGTGGCAGAATCGTAGGTAGGCGTTTTGCTAACATTGTCTTTCCTGCTCCAGGTGGACCAATCAAAATTACATTATGTCCACCAGCAGCAGATATCTCCAAGGCACGTTTGATATTCTCTTGCCCTTTCACATCTGAGAAATCAACATTGTAACTATTCTTTGCATTTGCAAATGCATCTCTAGAATTATATACAAACGGCTTAAGCTTATCTTCACCTTCTACTATAGAAATAGCTTCTTCTAAATTACGCACACCATACACGTTTAAGCCTTCTACAATAGCTGCTTCTTTTGCATTTTGAAGTGGTAGAATAAAGCCTTTAACCTTAGTCTTCTTTGCCATGATGGCAATAGGCAATGCTCCTTTAATAGGGCGTAAACTCCCATCGAGAGAAAGTTCTCCCATGATCATATACTTTGAAAGATCCTTTGCAACTATCTGACTGGAACTACGAAGAACGCCAAGAGCAATTGGGAGGTCATAAGAAGAACCTTCCTTCCTTATATCTGCAGGTGCCATGTTCACCACTGTCTTTAAGCGCATCATACGGTAACCATTATTTTTAAATGCGGCATCAATGCGCTGAAATCCTTCTTTCACGGCACTATCAGGAAGACCTACAACCCACCAAGCTTGCTTGCCCAGTGCGACAACACCTCCTACATTTACTTCCAGTGTGATCCTTTGCGCATCCACCCCTGTGACTGCCCCTGCGTATGATTTTGACAACATGTATTCTACGTTTATATCCCTTTATGGTTCTAAAAATGCTGAGGTAATCATTTTTTCTAAAATGATCTTTCATGAACGAATAAAATTGGCCTCAAAGAGGAAGATCTAAAAAGAGCAAGAACTTAGCTCTTATCTAAATGGGATTTGATTTCAAGAAGTGAGGATTGAAGGATTTCCATATACTTTTGTCTCTTTTCAGTATTTTCCACATTCAAGGTTTGTAATGCAGAAATAGCAGAATTTAAAGGTTGTTCTAAATGAATGAATTTCTCTTGTTTTATCTCTAGTTTTTCTCTTTTATATTTTTTAAGCTCCCCTGACGTATTGTATAGGCTTTCGAAGATGGATGGGAGTGATAAATCTTGATTATCTCCAATCTGGGAAAGCTCATAGCCCAGATAAAACTTTGTTGCCGCAATATTTGCAATACATTCAAGTAAAATTTTATGCTTTTCTTGGAAGAAGTTTTTTACTGAGGATTCACAATCTATAACTGCATAAACCTTGTCCAAAAAGATTACAGGCACAGCTATCTCTGATTTTCTCGTTTTGTCGTCTACAATATATCTTTCATCTTTTTCCGTATCCGATACGCATATTGTTTCTTTTGCTTTGGCAGAGGAACCTACTATTCCTTCACCAATGTCAAGCTTTAAAGGATCGCTAATAACAAATCTAGATGGATTTTTAGGACCAAGAGCAGCTACTTGGATCAGTTTCTCTGAATCGTGATCTAAGAGATAAATAACACAATCTTCAAAGTCAAAATTTGAAATGATGTTTTCCGTCAGGTACCAAGCAATTTCGATACTTGATTTTTTATTCTGAATTTCTTTTAAAAACTGAGAGATAATCTCGAGTTCAGTTAATTGGGAATGCATACTATTACTT
>CALCMJ010000142.1 GCA_937967615.1 uncultured Saprospiraceae bacterium | reverse complement strand
TTCTAAGATTTCTTGTGGACTTTTCCCTTCCTCTAAGCCTTTTTCACATTGATCTATTAAAAGGGGTAGGAGCCTTCCTGTGTTTTTTATATCACCAAAGGGTAGACTCAGAAAAAGACTATTGTAAATCGCAAAGGTGTTTGTCACGGTTTTTTTAAATTCTTGTAATCTCTTTGCTTGTTGTGTTGTTTCCATAATCTTATTTTGTGAATGCAGTCTAAGTCTTAAGCTTGACTAATTGACTAATTGTTATTTTAAAATGTGATGAATGGACAGGATATATAAAGCCCCTCATCATGCCGCATATTCCTGAAAACCTAAAGATATAAGGCTAAGCTATGAATGCCTAGTTCAAAAGGTGCCACTCTTGTAAAGTTCTCAGTTGAGTTTTCAACGACTCGATTTCTCTTCTACTCCCTACGTGTTGTTGAGCTGGAGGTAGTCAATTATTTATTTTAAGTAGAAGAAGTAAATAGATGTAATGTTTCAATCTCATTCACAAAGATACTAAATAGATTTAGGCATTGCTTTTTCTTATTTGAGATAGATAGGTTTATAATATTAATACAATTTAATCTCTCCTAATTGCTCCTTGTATTCAGCTAAATTCTCAAACGCATTAAGTTCATCCATACTTCCATCGTTCTCTACCCACTCTCGCAGCTTATCTGTTCCATTAATAATGTCTATGGGTCGCTGATCATAATCATACTCGTAAGGTGGCTTCCTCCATTTAAAATCTTCACCCATATGATGATATAATGCTTTTAATAAAAATTGGCCAACATGCCAAGGTTTAAATAATTCTTTGTCAGTGATATGGATTTGAAATCCGCCGCAGGTAGAGCCCTCATGTTTCTGAAAGGTAGGAAGATAAGTGATGGGTCTGATTGCAACACCTGTCAAGCCCGATTCTTTAAGTTGTGTATCTAGCTTTTGTTCGTATAAAGCATAAGGTCTTATAGAAGGATGGCCAACTATCTCCAATGATTGTGTTGTTCCACGTCCTTCACTTAATTGGGTCCCTTCAAAAAGCACGGTGCCAGGAAACGTCAAAGCACTATGCGCACGTGCTATATTAGGAGAGGGAAGTGCCCACGGAAGTTTGGTATCTTCAAAATACATCCAGCGTTCCCAGCCTTCCATTTTAATCACTCGTACTTGTGTGGTTTCTTTTGCCCAAAGTTTTTGATGCATTAAGGCTACTTCTCCTATTGTCATTCCGTGGCGCACTGGTATAGGATGGAGGCCTATAAAGGATACAAAATTTGGGTCTAGTACATTTCCTTCTATGCTTTCGCCATTTATAGGATTGGGTCTGTCTAGTACCACAACTTCAATGTTTTTACCCGCACAAAAGTCTAACAACAATGTCAACGTATATATATATGTGTACATCCTGCAGCCTATATCTTGAAGATCTATAAATAGATGATCTATGCCTTCTAACATGTCTTCCGTGGGAATGCGTGTTTCAGAATATAAGGAATACACAGGGATGTTAAAGTAGGGATGCACCGCATGGTCCGTTTCTATCATATTGTCCTGAACATCTGTAGAAAATCCATGTTGTGGCCCAAAGAGTTTTACAAATCGCGATTTGAACATTCGCTTAAAAAGAAATACAGCGTGTGAGCAACTTCCATCTATAGATGCATTGTGGCAGAGTAGGGCTACATTGCCCGGAAACTCCTTTTGCAAACTATCATTTCCAATTAAAATATCTAGACCAGTCTTTACCATATTGTCAAACTTTGAATTGTGGCTTAAGATAAGAAAGACGCGTTGAGATAGCCAAATAAATGATTCCGCTCAAACTCTTTCTTAAGTCTGAGCGGAATCTTAGCTTTTTTAATTTGGAGGATTAGGTGGAGTATTTATATTATTATCTCTTTCTGCATTTGGGTAGGGATAATAATTTCTATTTCTCTCCGCATTTGCTTCCGTTGCACCTGGTCTACCAAATCGCCTAGTGTCCTCAAGAGACAATCCCGTCAAGTAAAGTTCTATTCTTCTATTTCTGTAGATCTCGTTCAGGATTCCATCTGCTGACATGTTCCCTGAATAAGCAGGAAGATTTGCACCTATGCCAAATGCATCGTCTGATGCACTCTTAGTCAGAACAGCATCCAGTTCTGCAACTGCCTCGATTAAATTATTACTCCTTGCCTGCGCTTCCGCTTTTATCAATTGCATTTCTCCTGGCAAATAGACAGGGATTTGATCTAGGTTATCTGTAAAGAAACCCATCAATTGGAAATTGCCAGGATCATTTACTGGATCAGGCTGCACAGCATAAAATGGAATTCTCTCATCGTTTGGATTAGGTAAAAGAGCGTCAGGCAATCCAAATTTAAGGTCTCTTGCCTGCGTTACATTTTGGGAACCAAACCAAAACGAGAGTGGGTTAGGAATTGCAGCATCATAGCTCCATGTAGACTTAGCTGATAAATTTACGGCATTGGCTGCATTCATCGCTTCTGAATAATTGCCAGCCATTAAATTAAATCTCGCTAATAAAGCATTTACTGAATTTTCAATATCCACAGAATTTAAAAGCTTGGAGCTAATTGTTGAAGACAAACCACTACTGATGAATCCTTTTGCCGTTTGTAAATCAGCAATAGCATCTGCAAGTACTTCAGCTCTTGAATTAAATGGTGCATCTTCTACAATTGCCAATGGCACTTGATCAAAGTATTGTATAAGTGTGCCATGTACTAAGGCCTTATAAAATAAAGCGTGCGTTTTTAGAGTATTTGCACTAGATGCGTCGCCTGCTGATGCTTGATCAGCAGCATCTATAACGATAGATGCTTCTTTTCTACACAGCATTGCATTGCGCCACAGATTATTTAATATTCCATTTCCTCCACTGATGTCAGAGCCCCCAAGTAGTGCTTCGTTTTCATCTAAGTTTCCAGGGTTAAGCAATCTCAATTCTTTGGTATTTAACCCTGAGAGGTGAGTGATATTGTAAATTGCTCCTGCTCTATCCGTACTCCAGCGTTGTTGGACACCATTGATCAATGCTGCCAGATTATCTGTACTCGCAACCACGTCAGGTTCCAATGTAGAATTAGGGTCTAAGTAAACGGTATCACAAGAAAAAAGAAATACCATTGCCAAACTTATTGTTGTTATTTTGATTAAATTTTTCATAGTTATCCGATTTTAAAAGTTAGCACTTAATGATAAAGAAATAGTCCTTGGAATAGGCACAGTACCAAAATTAGTGGACCTGAGTAAGTTGGATTGTCCACCTGCATTTACTTCAGGGTCATAACTAAAAAAATTATCAATGGAAAAAAGATTTCTTCCTGAGAGGGCAACATTTAAATTGCTAAATGAGCCAACAGACGGAAGGGTATAAGCGAGAGAGATTTCTCTTAGCTTAGTAAAAGAACCATCTTCCATTCTGAACTCTTGAATTGGATAAATACCAGCAATGTAGCCTCTAACGATTTCTCCCTTTAATTCTTGCTCGGCTATTCTACCTAGACCCACACCCTGTCTGGTTCTTTTGTCTGCATCAAAAATATCAAACCCTTGGACTGACTCCCATAGCATACTGAAAGAGAAAGACTTGTAGGAAAGGTTTGTACCTAGACCCAGGATAAAGTCTGGATTAGGATCACCTATGATTTTCCTAAGTAAGTCACCTGTAGGCTGGCCTTGGGCATCTCGCATTGGGGTATTTGTAACAACATCACCTCGCTCTGGTTGAGGTGTGCCTTCTGCTACACCATTGTCAGAAGGACCTGTTAGTATTTGCTCACCGCTACTGTTTGTAGCATAATACGTTCCATAGAATACACCCAATGGTTCACCCTCTCGTACAACTGGAGGCGCACCTAGCACATTGGCTATAATAATATCTCCACCTGTTGTTTTTGTAACCTTGTTTTTATTTGTACTAAAATTTAGATTGACATCCCAAGTCAAATCTTTTGTTTTCATGGCAGTGACTCTACTGTATAATTCAAAACCCTTATTTTCCATAGTCCCCACATTTTCAGTTCGCGATGATCCTCCAATGGATGGTGCAAGGACCCTACTGACAATTAGGTCTTCAATATTTTGACTGTAGTAAGTGGCCAGGAGAGCAACTCTATTGTCCAAGAAACTCAGATCAGTTCCCACTTCAAATTCCTTTGTTCGTTCAGGTACTAAATTCGGATTACCTAATCGACTATTCTGTTGTAGAGTTTGATTTCCTTGGAAGTCCACCGGTGCGAAACTACCAAACCTCTCGAAGGGAGAGATTGCAGTTAAATTACCAGCTTCTCCATAAGATCCACGTATTCTTGCAGAATTAATAAAGCTAGAAGCAGAGGATCCATCCACTAATACATAAGAGCCACTTACTTTTGGATAAAAGTTTGATCGCTTATCTACATCAAAGTTAGTTGCCCCATCTACACGCCCTGCTAAGGTTAAAAAGAATTTGTCATACATGGAAAACGTCTCTTGCAAGAAAAAACCGTAAATGTCTAGTTTGGCATCTATAGGATTCGTTTGTAATGGGATGCCTGGTTCGCCTGCAGAATTTAATCCACGACCCTGTTCTCCATCAAATGTCAATTCACTTGCTTGAAAACTATATCCTACTGTCGTCTCTGAACCAATGTCGTCAGAGATGTCATATTGGTAACCCACATTTATATCGTAGTTCCAATTAAAAATTTCTGCTGTGGCATTACTTTTATAGCCGTCGTTAAAATAGGCTGGATTTACATTGGCATACGGATAAACAGGAATTAAAATATTTCCTTCTTGCGTATAGCTATCAACACCTAAAATTTGATTTACAGTTAAATTTTTGAACGGATATAGCTTAACATGCAGGCTAGGAATGATTCTGCTTACATTTTGATTTATGTCAAAGGTTTCAATAATACTAAGAGGATTTACTCTTGTGTTTTCTACTGCTAATAAGTTTCCATCTCCATCACGTTGAGTTATGTCAAAAGTGTTATTCGTAATATTTACTGCATTGACAGGACTCCAAAAAACATTACCATCTGGCTTTTCATCTGACTTACTGTTTGCAAAATAAAAGCCAAAATCATACGATAACCAATCCGTTACAATGTGATTAAAATTCAGTCTGGCTGATAATCTATTGTAATTGGTGTTTTGAATGATACCTCCATTTGTTAAGTAGCCTAATGAAGCAAAATAGCCAATCTTATCTGTTCCGCCGCGCATGGATAGATAGCTATCATTCCCTATGCCAGTTCCAAAAATATTATCTTGATAATCGTAGCGTGTTGTATTAAATTTATTCTGAGATAAATATCTGAACGTAGTTAAATTGTTGTCTGGATCAAACCCAAAAATTGGCCATAGCCTTCCAGAGAGAGGACTATTAGGTACAGTTTCAAATTCTTCTCCTGTTAAATTTAAATCTAATCTTTTCCGCAGCTGATTAATATTAAAACTGGTTTTGAAAAACAATTCAGGGCCATCTGTTAGATTACTTCCCTTTTTTGTTGTTATCATTATTACTCCATTCGATGCACGTGAACCATATATGGCAGCAGCAGCTGCACCATTCAATACACTGATATCCTGAATATCATTTGGATTTATATCTACCATTCTATTCTGCCCGGGACTACCATCGCCAGTACCTACATTTAAATTAGTAACATTTGTGGTTAAATTGCTAGCTATCACTCCATCTACGACATATAAAGGCTCTGACGTTCCTTTGATTGTACTTGGACCTCTTAAGCGAACTGAAAATCCACCCGCCGGATCACCAGAATTTTGAGTTATTTGCGCACCAGGAATTTTTCCTTGAAGAGCATTCGTAATATTTACTGGAGTGACTTTCAATAATAGGTCGGACTCCAGAGATGTGACCGAGTTTCCTAGTTTACGACGGGATGAGGTAATGGAAGATCCAATGACGACCACCTCGTCTAGGCTTGTCGCATCTATCTGTAGAGAAATGTTCAAAGCTTGATTGTTTCCATCCAGCTCTACTCTTTGGCTTTTATAGCCTAGGTAACTAAATAGTAGTCTTGCGTTTTCTGCATTTTCAATCTCGAGAGTGAAACTCCCATCTAAGTCAGTAATAGTTCCTACAGAACTGTCTTCCACTAATATGTTTACTCCTGCGAGAGGTATATTGCTTCCCTGTTCCAAGACAACACCTTGGATGGAGGAAGACTGAGCGCTTACATCCGCTAAGCTGTGCAAGAGCATAAAGAAAAATAGAAATTGTGCATATTTTTTCATCTGATTTGCTTTTGCATTAAAATAATTAAATTTTACGCAACGACCGATAAACATTAGTATAATTTCGACTAATGAACATAAAACCACTTTAAATACGGTCTAAGACCATACTTAAACAATATAGTTTGTTTTAGGTGTATTCATAGTGATTACAATTGTTTATCAGAACAGTAAGCACTTCCAAATATTTGATAGGTGTAGCTTAGCTATCAGACGTTTTGAGAATTAATTCTGTCCCTAGCAAAATATCATACGTAACTAAACATTATGCTTAGGTATGCGTTCTATCTTATGTAAGTTGTAGTTTTTTGCTTGCCGTTTCATTAGATGTGTAAAGTCCTATCTGAACTTTATTCT
>CALCMJ010000141.1 GCA_937967615.1 uncultured Saprospiraceae bacterium | reverse complement strand
GATAATTTGGGCATCCCCTACACATTGCTGCGCAATGTGTAGGTCGGGTCATCCATGACTTCGCGTACGCTACGGCCCTCCGGGCTATCTGCGCTGCGCTTGAGATCATTCCTACCCCTAATGCATCTACTACATAGCATTTTTTTATAGCACTCACTTTGCACCACGCTCTTGGTATAGGAAAAAAAACTCAAACGCTTTCTAAGCCTAAACAAGACTCAACTTCATCTTAGAAATCTATTCTCAATTTTACGAGGTACTAAAAACTTCTTGCTCATAAAAAAAGCCCTGCTTTACAACAGGGCTTTTTTATATAATCTTTTTGTGATCTTAAAACTTCACATTGAAACGGTAGAAGTCTGTGTTGTCTCCAGTAGTTTCAGTTTCATTTATTTCTATTGTGTTTAGCAAATAGTAATTGATACCATTTGATACAACATAAAGGTCTCCTAGTTCAGTAACCCATTCGTTTAACGGTGATGCATCATAAGCACCTACGATAGCTTCTTTGAAGTTTGTGTTATCAAAGGTGAATGTTTCTGGAACTCCATTTTGTCCTGGAGTTACTAATCTAACTTCGTAGTTATTTATTCCAGCAATTTTTCTTATCCAATCTGATCCTGTTTGACCTCCATCAATTCCTAAATCTCTGATTTCAGAATTTGAGTCAGAACTTCCTGTTCCATTTCCAGTATCTAAATCAAGACCTCCAGTTCCAGCAGGACCTGCAGAGTTCAATAAGACACCTTCAAGTGTAGTTGTAATAGCTGTACCTGTAGAAACATCTATTGTCCCAGTGGCAGTTTCGCCATCAGCTGCAGATAATATAAGATCATAGGTAAATGTTCCTCCAGCGTTAGGCGTTCTTACATAAATTTTTCTCATAGAAAATCCTTGCTGATCTACAGCAGGAATTGCATATGGATTTGCATCAAATTGCGTTGAAAGATCTCCGTAAAAAAGTCTGCTTACATCAGTGATAAGAGCACCATTTTCATAGACTTCAATTGTACTAAGATCAGCTGAACCTACAGCTGCATCAAATTCCAATGCAACAAGAGATCCAGGATCAACAGTTACAGTGGCACCTCCCATGTAAGTGAATGTAGGTGGTACAAGCATTACTTCTATGAATGTTGTAACTGTAAGTGTTTTAGAATCTGAATTGTTGTTCTCATCTATAACTTCATATCTGTATGAGCGTGTAGATTGATCAGTGTGACTAACGGCAACGATATCATAGTCATTAAATCCACCCTTATCTCCCGCGGCTAAAATAATAGGATTAGCAGAAGCTGCAACTCCGTTAAATTCTAGTCTTACTGGATCCACAAGAACACCATCTTCATATACACCTAAAGATCTTAAATCTGCATCTCCAGGAATAGCAGTAATACCTACAACGAAAGCTTCTCCTGGCTCAAGTGTAATTTCAGTACCTGCTAATGTCACTAATGGAGGTGTTTTAGTAGGGTCACCTGGATCTGTAGGATCAGTTTCACATGATGTCATAAATAACATTCCTCCTAAAAGGAACATGAACGGATAGAGTAATTTTTTCATATTAAAAAAGTTAATTTGATTTTGAAATAGAAGTGACTGTTGTTTTATTAAGACGATTAGAAAACGATTTTGAATCTTAAAAAATGCTTAAAAAGCTGTTTATTTTACTTTCAAAGCCAAAATTCAGGGTTTTCTCCCCCAAATCAGTGCAAAAGTAAACACTTGGATGAAAGGAAGTGGGTTTTTATAAGAAAATTGACATACCTAAGTATATTATGTATATTGCCTAAGATACTTAGGTATATGCAAAATAAGACACTTATAAAAGGAAACTTAGAGACCATTATCCTGAAATTACTTCAGGATAATGGAGAAATGTATGGGTACCAGATCAGTAAACGGGTAAAAAAAATGACGGATGCTGAAATTCAAATAACGGAAGGTGCCTTGTATCCTGCCCTGCATAAACTGGAAGCGGCTGGGAACTTGGATATTCGGCAACAAACTATTGATGGGAGAGCGCGTAAATATTACTGTATTTCCAAAGAGGGTAAGAAAGAAGTAGCTAGGAAGATTGCTGAGTTTGAAACTTTCGTTTCTAGTATGTACATGATTTTAAATCCGGTGGCAAAATGCAAATAAAAGACTGGCAGAAAAATAATATTTCTACATTTTTACGTGCTAAAGGAATTTATCACGAGGATTTACATCATGAAATTCTGGATCATATTATTATGAGTGTAGAATCTGAAATGGAAGAAAATTCTAGCTTGTATTTTGAATAAGCATTTGAAGATGTAAAAGTCAACTTTGGCAAAGATGGATTTGAGAATATTGCACAAGCGAAAAGAGAATTGTTAGAGCAAAGATGGAAGCGGAAGACGCTTGATTTTTTGAAACATAGTCTAAGCCCACAGCGAATCTGTTTTATGCTGCTTGTTTTTTGCGGACTCTGGTATGCGTTTCATATGATGAGTGATAAGATGTTTGATAGTATTTGGCAATTAGGGATTACTTTAATCTTATTAGAGATTATAAGTTTTATCTATGTAAGATATAATAGTGGCTTAGAATCTATGAAAAATAAGATTTTATCTGTAGAAGCATTTTTATCAATTTATAATAAGTACTATTTGATCCTTTTTCCCATAATGTCCTTTTATTTTTTATTATCCTCATTTGATGTTCATAGATTGATCTTGGAAGCCTACATCGCATTTATGCTTGTCATGATGATTTTCTTTTCCAGCTTATATAGAAAGAATTATGAAAAGTGGTTGAGCAAGGAAATCTAACAGACGTATCCTGAATTTAAAATGAATTTGTTCTAGAATGTATCCTGACTTATTAGTAACTTAATAAATAAGAAACCCTTATTATGGATACTATCGATTGGACAGTTTTTACAAGAAGAATAAGTATACATCAAGAAGCTGCAATGTTATTCAATGCTTGGTCTTCACAAAGTGCTTTAGAAACTTGGTTTTTAAGTAGTGCGGTATTTTATAGAAATGGAATTGCAAAAAACCCCAAAGAAACTATAGAAGTAGGGGATAGCTATAGATGGATGTGGCATGGTAGTGAGAATATTGTAGAAGGAGAAGTCCTTGGTATTGAAAATTTTAAGCGTATAAAATTTACGTTTCTTGGGTGCATTGTAGACGTGCATTTTAAAAATGAGGAAGGAGAAAATTTGATAGAACTTCTCCAAAGTGATATCCCTTCGGATGAAGAATCAAAATTGAACTACTATGTAGAATGTACCAGAGGTTGGACATTTTATTTAGCAAATTTAAAATCTATTTTGGAAGGTGGGATTGACCTGCGAAATAAGAACATGGGATTGAAACAGGTGATAAATACTTAGGAAATAGGAATTGCTTATCTTAACTGTAACATGCTAATATTATTTACAATATACTGACCTATGTTAAAGTACTTGATTTTTACCCTAAGTTTTATATTCTATATTTCTTGTAGTACCTCTTCTAAAACTATAAATGTGGACTCCTTGCATCAAAAGCAGGTCATTGCAATGGGCCCTGGCAAGACGAATGCTCCTGGAAAGTGTTTTATGAAACTAAAGGAACAAAATGGGGACACGAATTGGTATGAGGTCTTTTGCGAAGGTCAAACTAAGTACTTTCAAAAGGCTAAACAAGGATTGAAAGATCTTGGGTTTCCTATTTCGCAAGAAGATCTAAACAGTAAGTCATTTGGTAAAACTACAGCTATTGCAATGATTGAATTTCAAAAAGAAAATGATCTGGCCTATGGTGGCCTAGATCAGACGACTCTTTATCACATTCTAAAAGCGGTACAAGAGAAAAAGTGATCAATATTTAACTAGCAATAATTTTTAGAACCATAGCTCTAGTTAATTTTTGACCTGCGGCTTTCTTTTTTATATCTACAAAGCTGTACTTGAAATCACATCCATTTTTCCACAAGGAGCAACCGTAAGCAGTTTTTCCTTTGATTAAGTTTCCATTTTTACATTTCGGGCAACTTGGCATTTGTGTGGAATTCGACTGTTCTGTCTTTCCTGTTATAACTGTGCTATCTGTTTGTTTAAACATAAGTTGTTTATCATCACCGATGGTGATTATTCCATCTACTTTGCCTTTACCAGTTCTAAATCCTTTTAATTTTATTGTGGACCCTTTTTCGACTAGCCGTTTAATCTGATTATCACTGATTTTTTTACCCATAAATGCAAATGGTATCGCAAAATCACATCCACTGCTAAATTGATTGCAGCCATATCGTGTCTTTCCTTTTACGACTGTCCCTTTTCTGCATTTTGGACATTGCATTGCAGCTTTTGGTTTAGTCGTCGTAGTGTTTTTCTTGTTTACTTTCTTTTTTGCTTTTGACTTTCCAGAGGATTTAGGATAGCTTGTATTAGGTGCAGCTGTAAATCGTTTTACATTTTGCTCCATTCTTACCTCTGTCACCAAATCATCAACCATTTTTTTCATGTCTTCTACAAATGGTTTAGGACTGTAGCTGCCTTGTTCTATTTCCTTAAGCCTTTTTTCCCATTGGCCTGTGAGTTCTGCAGAAGTAAGGAGTTTATTTTTTATAGTATCTATTAGTTGGATTCCTAAGTCCGTAGGTAGCACTTGTTTTTTTCTTCGGAAGGTATATTTTCTTCTGAATAAGGTTTCAATAATATTTGCACGTGTAGACGGTCTTCCTATTCCATTTGCCTTCATGAGTTCTCTTAGCTCATCATCGTCCACTTGTTTGCCCGCTGTTTCCATGGCTCGCAGCAATGAGGCTTCTGTGTAGTATGACGGGGCTTTTGTCATTTTCTCTACTAACTCAGGCTTATGAGGGCCTTGTTCCCCTTCTTTAAAAGAGGGGAGTACCTTGTCTTCTTCATTCTCTTTCTCGTTAGTTGACTCATTAGAAGATTTATCTTTTTTGGGAAACAGGACTCGCCATCCTTCGTCAATAATTTCCTTACCTCTGGTGACAAATTCTACCTTCTCTACTTTTGCTTTTACCGTCGTTTTTGCCACTTTGCAGTCTGGAAGGAAAACAGCTAGAAACCGTCGCACAATCATGTCATACACTTGTTGTAGCTCACCGTTAAGATGTTGCTGTTCGCCAGTGGGAATAATAGCATGATGGTCTGTCACCTTCTTATCATCAAATACCTTTTTGGACTTTCGAATTTTGGCTTTTAATATCTGATCAGTGAACTGACTATAGTTAGAAAGGCCTTTTAGGATACTGGGAACTTTAGGATATACATCTTCTGGAAGATAGGTCGTATCCACTCTAGGGTAAGAAACAACTTTCATTTCATATAATTTCTGGACAAGTTTTAAAGTGCGTTCTGCGGTAAATCCATATTTATTATTGCAATGCACTTGAATACTTGTCAGGTCATAGAGTTTGGGCGCATATTCTTTTCCGTCCTTTTTTTCAACTTTTGTAATTACTAGATCTTTCCCGGTAATCTGCTGCAATAATTCTTGTCCTTGCTCCTGTTTCTCAAACTTACCTTTTGTGTTTTTAAAAGTAACCTTGCGATAGACTGTATGCAATTCCCAATAAGCCTTTGGCACAAAAGAGGCAATCTCATGATGCCTTTTTACTAACATTGCAAGAGTAGGCGTCTGAACTCTCCCTATTGAAAGTACCTGCTTATATCCGCCATATTTTAAGGTATATAATCGGGTTGCGTTCATTCCCAGCAACCAATCCCCGATAGCTCTAGAACTAGCAGCGTAGTATAGCTTATCAAAATTGCTCGCCGGTTTCAAATCTTCAAAACCTTTTCTTATTGCCTCAGAGGTTAAAGAAGAAATCCATAATCGCAGCACCTCTCCTTTAAAAGAAGCTTCTTTAATTACCCATCTTTGTATGAGTTCACCTTCTGTTCCTGCATCCCCACAATTTATTACAACAGTTGCTTTTTTAAACAGACCTTTGATGATTTTAAATTGTTTTTTGACACCACTGTCGCTCATTAGTTTGGTCTTAAAATGATCAGGTAACATAGGGAGCGTATCTAGATCCCATCGTTTCCATTGTGGCTTATAGTCTTGGGGTGGGAGCAAAGTGCAGAAATGTCCAAATGTCCAAGTGACCTGATAGCCATTCCCTTCAAAGTAGCCATCCTTCCTTGTTTTGGCTCCTATGACGAAGGCAATTTCTTTTGCGACACTTGGTTTTTCTGCGATACAAACTTTCACTTACTACTATATGGTTTTAGAATGGTGAAAGTAAGCAATCGTGTGGTAATCTGATTCCTCAAATTTGCTTAATCATTAGATTCTAATCTAAAGAATTGAAATAGCTTCTTACTTGTGCAATATGGTTTTCTTTGGCTTCAGGACTCAGCCAACTTGCTTCAAAAGCGTTTATGGCCAACTGCATTAATTGCTCTATATTCAGTTTTAAAGCTTTCGCCGTTTCATAATAATTCTCATTCATATAGCCTCCAAAGTAAGCTGGATCGTCTGAGTGGATGGTTGCTAGTAGTCCTTTTTGAAGCATGTTTACAAGAGGATGTTCCTCCATTTTCTGAATAACTTTAAGTTCTACATTACTTAATGGGCAAAGGGTTAATGGAATCTTGTTTTCAACTAATCTTTGCACTAAAGCTTCGTCATCTAAGCAACGATTTCCATGATCAATTCTTACAACGTGTAATAGATCGAGTGCTTCCCAGATATAGTCTGCGGGTCCTTCTTCTCCAGCATGTGCTACTAATTTGTAACCCTGTTTTGCAGATGCTTCAAATACACGAACAAACTTGCTAGGCGGATTACCCATCTCTGAAGAGTCTAAGCCTACACCATCAATCCAATGTTTGAATGGCAATGACGATTCAAGTGTTTTGAATGCAGCTTCTTCGCTCAGATGCCTGAGATAGGACATGATGAGTTTGTAGGAAATGTTTAGCTCTTGTTTAGCTTTTTCAAGTGCCTTATGAATGCCATTGATAACTACTTCAAAGGCAATGCCTCTATCCGTATGCGTTTGGGGGTCAAAAAATACTTCTACATGGACAAGATTTTGGCTGTGTACTTTAGTGAGATAGGCCCACGTTAAGTCGAAAAAATCTTGTTCATGGATTAATACTTTTGCGCCAGTATAGTAGATGTCTAAAAATTCTTGAAGATTATTAAACTTGTATGCTTTCTTTAATGAATCTATAGAGTCATAATCCAATTTTATATTATTTCTATTGGCTATTTCAAACATAAGTTCGGGCTCAAAACTGCCTTCAATATGTAAATGAAGTTCTGCTTTGGGAATGCCTTGAATAATAGTTTTTAATGTTGTTGATTCCATATGATGTATAATATATTGAATTATTTTGTTTTCCTCTTACAGTTCTGTACTTCCCCATAACATGAACAAATCAAGCATCGGTTCTTTTTTCATAAGGTAGTACTTCTTTTTAAATATATTAATTGGGAGTGCAATTAAGTTCATTGCTGCCCAGGTGAACTTTGATTTTGGGTTCCCTAAACTTCCTTGTGTCTTTATATTCATTATAGTCGCAGAAGCTCCATAGCCGAATACTACAGGCCCTGAATCTACATCCATATCGTTTGAACCGTTTTCATTTTCCTGAACAAGTTGGACACCTAAGTATTCATCTATGAAAATATTTTTGAATTTATCATTGTATGCATTGATGTCCTTAAATCCACATGCATTGAGGGAAAATATAATCATTGCACTTGATGAACCTCTGATCTTTGATTTCTTGCTTGAAGAATGGTGGATTAAACCTGAAGGATGGGTGCTCGCTTCTAAAATTGTTTTTATCCATTTTTGTTGTAGATCCTTATCGCTAAATGAACTTGTTCCAATTAAGTTGTCAGCAGGCCAACTTGCATCAACATAGGAATCTAAAATTCGCAAGCTATCATTCAGTGTTGCTATTAATCTATCCTCAATAATCTTTGACTCTTCAATTACCATTTTAGGAATTTGAGAAAGTTGGAAAAGTTCACTTTGCATATAAGATGTAAACACATAGTTTGACCAGCCATTATAGAACATGCCATATTTTGGTTTAATGTTTGGGTTAAATATTTCTAGTGCACTTTCAGATTGAATCCGTTTTATACAATTATCAACAATCCTAGAATAGTTCTGATCTGCGTTGTCGTTCTTTTCACAGTAGTCTATGATTGATAATGCGAGTAGTGCGTTACTAAATATTTTTCCTTCGGGAAATTGGTTTTGCAATTTGTCATCATAAGCATTATCTAAAATTTGCGATAGATAATTAATTTGGTTTTTGACAGACCTATTTCTTAGAGTTTTATTAAACGGAGTTGCTAAACAAAGAAGGACATATACAAGAACTAGACTCCCGATGTATTTTAGTATCTTCTTTAGCATTTTCTTGTTTTATGACTCATATGATTTTAAACCCACGTTAAGTCGAAAAATCTTGTTCATGCATTAATACTTTTGCGTCTGTATAGTAGATGTCTAAAAATTCTTGAAGATTATTAAACTTGTTTGCTTTCTTTAATGAATCAACAGAAATGTAATCCAATTCTATATTATTCCTATTGGCTATTTCAAACTTGAGTTCGGGCTCAAAGATTCCTTCTATGTGTAAGTGAAGTTCTGCTTTGGGAATACTTTGGATAGTAGTTTTTTGTTCTGATGGTTTCATGTACTGTATCGAGATTAGTATTATTTGTAAGGGAATACTCGGGATTGATAGGTGGCGTATTAATAATGTATCAATTACCCATTGTTGTAGGGACAGATATTGTTTGTCACTATATTTTCAAAAACTTTCTTGTCAGAATGCCTTTTGAAGTTCTAATTCTAACGAAATACACTCCATTCATCAAATTGTTGACATCCACAATAGTAGAACGATTTTGATTATTGAAACCTGCATTGACTCTTTGTCCTCGCATATCAGATATATCAATCCCTAATATATTTTCGATTTCTGATGAGATGTATAATTCTTGTGAGACAGGATTAGGGAAAACGCTGATCGTTCCTTCTGATATTATATTATCTGTAGGGACTGTCATGTTATGGCACTCAAAAAGATTGTCTTTAAAGTCTTCTAAACTTTGTGTTGTCAGCGAATCTGTAATTTGTCCGATAAGCATTCCGTTTTCGTATTTTAGCCAGTGCAATCCGCACCATCCTTCCAAATACCAATAATCATCTCCGGTTAGATTGAATTCAATAACTGCTAAAACCAAGGTGTCTTGAATATCAAATCGGCTAAGCGTTTCTCCGCATGTTAATCCATCTTGGCCATATATTATAATAGTACTTTCAGATATTTCTTTGTGGATATTTTCAATAATGCTAACCTCCATTAAATGTTCAGCTGGATGGTTATTAACAACTACTCTGACTATATTAAGATTTTCATTTACAATTCTACAAAAAACAGGTTCATATGGTCCACAGCTACATGCATTTGTAATTGTAGGAAATGTAATTGCTAGTAAGACAATCCAGCACATTCTGTTGAGTATGATATTTTTCATAAATCCCTTTTTATAATGTTTAAGGACTTGATTTATCTATAATTTCCATAAGGTACAAAGATATTTTTAACATTATCACTCTTATTTACTCTTCCGCTTTAGACGACATTTTTTTTCTCGATTCTCTTCACTCAAAGTTTCAAGGTTTTACGGTTGCGAGATTTTCAGCCTATGAGTTCATTATCACATTCAATCTTTCTCATATCACTTCTTATGTGCGGTTTTTTATACGCTAGGGTTTGTGTCAATTATTATTGCATTCGTCAGTTCGCTTTCTGTAGGTTTATGAAATTCCCCTTCCATAAAATCAAACATTCCTGGTGTTACCTCGAATGAGAAAGTTTCTCCTTTTTTTATATTTCTATCTAAAACCCGTTTTCGTCTTATTGAAAGTTCTGCAGATACATAGTGCAATTGGGCATCTCTATTCTGTTCTTTAGCCAGTTTCTGAAATAACTTTCTTTTCTCACGTTTGGTAAATCCAAGATCAAGTATCACGTCACAATTTCGATTGATTATATCTTTTGATAATTCCCATATTTGCTTTTCGCATCTTTCAACTCTTTCCATTATCCATTTTAGATTCATTGATTTTGGTAAATCATCTCCGTACAATTTCCACATCCAATTGTCTATTGATAAGTGAATTCCCGCAAGTTCATCAGCCAAGTTTTTTGAATATGTTGACTTTCCTGCTCCTTGAGGTCCAAAAACAATATGTATTTTACTCATTCAGTCTTTTTTATCCTGCTTGCATCTAAGAACACGTGCAAAACAGATTATTATATAATGATACCCTTTTGTTTTTTGATCTAAATGTTTTTACATTCTCAAATTCTCTGCCTGCATTCATAATTATTTTCTTAACTGTTTGCAACACTCTAATCTAAGATATCTAAAACTGGCCCTAGGCTCAATACCGCTCATCCTGGACATAAGCCAACTTAGCCATCCTACTCACCTCCAAGCTAGGAAAACCAAAATCCTCTACCACCTTTCCCGTAATCAAGTAACAGCCCCTTCCTAAAAAAGGATAGCGTGCAAGGCAGGGAGGAAAATGTACGGTGTCAAAAAAATGTCCCTTACTATCTACCCATGTCCCAAAGTTCATCAGCTTCCTATTTACCGTCATCACATTTTTTCGCGTAACAAAATAGCCCAGCATCTTAACAGTCTTACCTAGCTTTGTCTTCATCTCTTCTGAAAGAACATCCCCCTTTATGTCTTCTGCAAGAAGGTCAAAAGGAGAGCAGAGCGGGAAACCTAAGAGTTCTATTTCGTCAAAAGCTTGTTCGTATTTTCCTTCTTCTAAAGAGGGAAGACAGAAGTCATCTTTTTCTGAATGGAAAAGAGCTGCTGGTTCTGCCACTTGCATCTTGGGGTTATGCACCATATTTTTTTCCCACATAAGTTCGTACTTGTTTAGCTCAGTAAAGCGGAAGGCGCCTATGCGTATCAAGATCTCTAATTGTTCGCGCGAGATGGGCAGGCGCGTAACAAAATCTTGCAGGTCGTGAAAGTCACCGTTGTCTGTACGTTCGTTTACGATCTGGATAGCTACTTTTTTTTCTAATTCGGCGATGTGTATGAAGCCAATATAAACATCTTGGCCTATTATATTCGTCAGATAACTACTGTTGTTTATACAGGGGGCTTCTATCTGCGCACCGCACATACGCGCCTCATGTACATAGAGTTCTGTTCTGTAAAACCCGCCAAAATTATTTATCACTGCCACCATAAATTCGAGAGGGTAGTAGGTCTTTAGATACAGACTTTGGAATGACTCTACCGCAAAACTTGCAGAGTGCGCCTTGCAAAAGGAGTAACCACTAAAACTTGCAATCTGCCGCCAGACTTCCTGCGTTAGATCTTCAGGATAACCGCGTTCAGCACAGTTCCTAAAATATTTTTCTTGTAAGTTTCTGAACGTGTCTGAGTTTTTCTTCTTGCCCGTCATTATCCTGCGCAGAACATCAGACTCATCCAGGTCCAGTCCTGCAAAATGATGGACAATTTTCATTACATCCTCCTGGTAGACCATCACACCAAAGGTTTCTTTCAGCTTATCTTCAAAGACAGGATGGATGTAACTAAAAGATTCTGGGTGGTGGAAACGGTGTATGTACTCCCGCATCATTCCTGACTTTGCAACGCCAGGACGTATGATGGAGCTGGCAGCAACAAGGTGGATATAATTGTCGCAGGATAACTTAGTAAGCAGACCACGCATCGCAGGAGATTCTATGTAGAAACATCCTATGCATTTACCGGACCTTAACTGCGCCTTGACTTTAGGGTCTTCTTTTATGCGTTCTACATCGCGCACGTTCACCGCCTTCCCTTGGTTTTGTGCAACCAATGTTACCGCATCTTTGATATGTCCTAGACCGCGCTGACTCAGTATATCATATTTATGGAATCCCAGATCCTCTGCGCCGTACATATCAAAGTGTACAATAGGAAAACCCTTGGGCATAAGTTGTAGAGAGGTGTAGTAACTCAGCGGTTCTTCACTGATGAGAACACCGCCAGCATGAATAGATAGATAATTAGGAAAACCCTCTATCATCTTTCCGTACTTAAAGATGTGTTTAGCAAAGGGATGGTGACGCTCAGTTGCGAGCGGATCATTTACAATAATGTCAATATCGTTTTTAGGAAGGCCCACCACCTTGCCTAATTCGCGTACGATTGATTTTCCCTTAAAGGTGCTGTAAGTCGCAAGAAGTGCGGTGTGTTTCTCGCCATAGCGTTTAAAGATATAGTCCGTCACATCGTCACGTTGGTCCCACGAGAAGTCAATGTCAAAATCTGGGGGCGAACTTCTATGCGGGTTGATAAAGCGTTCAAAGTAGAGATCTAGTTCCAATGGATCTACGTCTGTGATAAACAGGTTAAATGCCACGATGGAATTAGCGCCACTTCCCCGACCCACATGATGATAGCCCGCCGTCTGCGCATAGCGTATGATATCCCAGGTGATGAGGAAGTAAGGAGAGAACCCCAGTTCGTCTATTACCTTGAGTTCGCGCATTGTGCGTTTCATTGCCTTGTTGTTACGATCTCCGTAGCGACGTTTGCAACCGTTGATTGCGAGTTTGTTCAGCAGGGTCATGTCATCGTGCTTACTGCCTGTGAAGGTGCGTCGGTTATTGAGAAAGCTTGAGGGCAATTCTGTGTGGCAGCTAGCAAGTAATTTTTCTGTGTTTGCTATGATGCGAGGGTAGCGTTCAAATATTGCTCGCAGTTCGTCTTCAGTATAAAAGCGTTCAGATGCATTTGCGCAATACTCAGGCTTAAGATTCCCAATGATGATATTAAGATCTATGCAGCGTAATAATTTATGCACTTTAAAACCGTCATCATTTAGAAAGGTCAGCGGTGCCATAATCACCAGTTTTTCTTGGTGGTCTTTCAGATAAGAAGAGAAAAGATGATTGACCTCAGTAGGACGTATTCCCACGTATTCGTTCTCCCTTAATTTTGTGATTCCCTTAGGCAATTTCTTATAGATGATGTAAGCGTTTTTGAGTGGTGGTGCGATCTTAGGCAGCACACTGCGATTGAGCGAACTTTCAGTGAGTAAGTCATTGAGTTCGCGCCAGCCTTCCCTGTTTTTTGCAATGCCTAGGTAGTACAGTTCTTTGTGTACACCTGGATGTCCATCTGGCAAAACATCGCGTTCAGGATCCTCGCGAAATTCTATCCCCAGCACAGGTTTTATCCCATGTTTTTTGCATGCGCTCACAAAGGCATGGCTACAAGACGTATTATTAATATCAGTAAGCGCGAGTGTCTTGATACCTCGTTGCGCTGCTTCTTCCACGAGCTGTGCCGGAGACAGAGTTCCATATTTAAGGGAGTAGTATGTATGGCAGTTTAAAAACACGGGGGACAAATATAGTCGAATAAATCGGCATTACTATGACGAATTATAATTCATGCACATTTGAGAGGACAGAAGGAGCGATTGAGTGACTGAGAGCGCGCGGCGGTTCTGGCATTGATGATTACACAGGCCAGAAAACCTTAAAACCATTGGGAGTGACTGAGAACACAAGCCTTGAAACCGTGAGACCCTCTGAAACCTTGAAACCTTATAAGAGAGAAGGACTGGTTCAATCATTGCTAATACGCATGAACTGAAGCCTCAAAACCTTGTAAGCTGGACTGAGAGAGGGGGCGACGGATAAAAAGGGGCGTTTTCTGTCATAGGGTCCTCACGTCTCGAAGTCGCTCCGTCGCTTCTTTGTTCAAGGTTTAATTGCCTATGGATGGCACTAGCACGTAGTGGGCAAACCTGTATTCTTCCTCCGCATCGGGGATAGAAATGATAGGCGAAGCCTAGTCCAAAGGACCGTAACGAAGTGAAGTCATGCATAGCCCGGCCCAAACAAACGAAGTGCGTGCGGGTGATGCCCAAAACAATCATAGAGAAGGGTTAATTACAACGGTTTAAGAGCACACTTTATAAAAAAAAACTGTGAATTTTTAAGATTTATCCAGATTTGGCCAAAAAGAATAAATTGTCTTTTATGTTACATTTTTTCGCCCAAACGATACAAAAAGTTGAAAAACAACACTTTATAGAATATAATACTGAAAAGTAAAAGTATATGTCCAAGCAACAAAATTACTAAATGTTAAAATTCTACAATTCCTCTACATGACGTAGGGGTAAGGCCTACAATTAGGGTCTTGTATATGTACGAAGGTACAAACCTCAAAAAGACTTAATAACACCCCTTAGAATCAATAGTTTTTTTGAAACACCCGATGATAATTTGAGATTTGAAATTTGAATTTGTTTTTATAATGACACCCTTGTTAACCCCAAGGAACACATTAACACCCCTAATAACACCCTATTATTTAGCATTACCAGCGGACGAAGAAATTCTCCGCTTTTTTTTTGCGCAATACTGAATGGGTGATGCGATTGAATTTTTCCGCATAATATGCACCAGAATTTTTGGAATTTATAGGATTACCAGATTGTAATGGCTGCTATTCTATTTGCACTTGCTCTTGTACCTGATTCCCTCCTCGTCAAACGAATCCTCCAAATACCCGCACACTTCCTCACTTCCCAGTATTCCCTTGTGTAAAACCACTGAACTTAGAACAAAATTCAGAACATGAAACATATTCTATTACCCATCATTCTTATTTTCAGCAGTATCCTAAGCCTGAGTGCAGACGAACCAGATACATCAGTTTACCACGTTATCGCAGAATCAGGATTATTCCTGAGATCAGATAAGGGATTGGATTCAGAAAAACTTGCATTGATCCCATACGAAGACACACTCCTTGTAGTGGGCATGTATCTATTAACTTATGAGAGTGACAAAGTAACTATTGATGGGAAAGAGGGCCATTGGCTTCCTGCAATCTATCAGGGAACAGAGGGCTTTATTTTTACTGCCTATGTAAGAAGGGGTCTTAAGTATATACCTGATAATCCAAACTTATTATACAGGATCGTATTTGATCAAACCACTAATATCCCATTAAACTATGCTCCAGGATTATACTGGTATGGCTTTTATATAGACTCCACGGATATGACTATGTATATTGAAGCTGTAGAGCTAAGTATGGAATTAGCAAAAGAGCAATATGATTATGAAGATCCGTATTCTGATCGAAGGTATTACGAGCCAGTTACAAATAATTCTAGAAAAGCAAAATTCTATGTAGGCATGAAGAAAGCTATGGAATCTTCAGAATTGAAAAGTTGGTATTTCCATGACAAAGAAAATCAAGGAGGTAAATTCTTGTACCCATATGAAAGCATGGAATTATCTGGACTAGGTACGTATATGAATCTAAAACCTGTTGTTATTCCTACTCTGGATACACTCTACGATGGAAAAGTAAGACAAGTCATGGCATATACCTTACAACTCCATTCAATGTCATATAGCCTTTCAGAGAATAATATTGTATTTGATTTACCTAAACTAACGGATCAAGTCTTAGATGCGAATATGCATGCCATTTACAGAAATCCACGTATTCTATGGAAAGGCGATTTGAATGAAGATGGTATCCAAGATCTTATTATAAGAACTAGCTATATGTCAGAGCAATGTGGAGGGAGTGAGGATTATCATATCCTTATCTCCAAACAAAAGGGAGCGCATTTTAGACTTATAAAAGCGGGAGGAGGGAATATCTTTCATGAAGGCTGTTAAGAGAAATGGGTCAAAAATGAATAGAATAAAGGAATATCAGACAGAAAAGCTGGATTTGGCAATAATCATTGGTTTTATTGATTAAAATTGACTTGAAAAAACAGAATAGAAATAATTAAAAACCCTAAATTTGCCATCCGTTCGAAAGAATAGGTATTGACCCATGGTGTAATCGGTAACACTACGGTTTTTGGTATCGTCATTCTAGGTTCGAGTCCTAGTGGGTCAACAATAAAGCACTTCAAGAAATTGAGGTGCTTTTTTTATGCATAAGAATCATGCCGCAATAACATTAGGAGCCTGTCTTTGTATAAAGAAGTAATGAAGGAAAAGCCCAGTCTCGACAGAGCTCAGTTTTTTTCATCTAGAGCCCTGATGAGAGATCTATGTTGTCAAATCTAAAAAACTTAATTGAACATGATAAATCATTATTAATAGTCAGACATGTGGCAACAAAAAAAGAGCTCTTCTATGAAGAACTCTTTTTATCAATTGAACATTTGAATCAATTCCCCCTTTTCTGCCCATCATGCTTTTGCTTATAAATATTCTTTGCAGCTTTTTTTTGTTTCTTTTTTATAATTGCACGTTCTTTCTTAGTGACCACACCATCAGATTTTGAATCTCGCTTTACTCTAGCGATATTTCTTTGCTGCTTTTCAAGGCGTTTAACTTCCTGCTTCGTAAGTTCACCGCTTTTAATTCCTTGTTTAATTTTCTTTTGTTGATTGATCTGAGTTTTTGTTGCCATTGGAGTTGCCGTTTGAGCAAATGTTGTACTTACTGTTGTTAATGTAAAGAAGGCGATTAATAACATTACTTGTTTCATGATTTAATTTTTTACGGTTTAGTAATTTGGTTTACGCTTCTCAGACATACGGAAATAGAAATGGTTTAAACAGGAGTTTAGATTTTAAAAGAATGTTAACATATTCAAATTAAAAAAGGCCGTCAGCGAAGCTGCGGCCATTTTAATATTACATCTTATGTGAATTCTATCTTCTAGTAAGAGTCGCAGATATAATCTGTAAGTCTAAAGTCATTTTATCACATTCAAAATCCGTGACTGTAGGAGTAATTTCAGCAAAACCTGAACCTATAGCAGGATCTATTTCCGCTCTTATAGTTAATATGTCACCGTTTAGAGACCATGTTTTGATATCAGCTACATTCCCACCTGTTTCAAATCCTATTAAAACTTCATCAGGGTCTATTAATGTACCATCCGCCTTAAACTCTACGTCA